>JBOGFU010000059.1:0-6338 GCA_050743545.1 Acidimicrobiales bacterium
TACCTACACCCCGCGAGCCGAGCTCGTGCACCACGAGTCGGCGAGCCGCGGCGACGACCAGTCGGGTCCCAACTTCGTGCGCTTCATGGGCGAGGTCCTGTGGATGCGCGACCGCTGGGGGCTCGCGATCCTGCACGACCCGTACTACAACCCCAACCTCGCGCGCGGCCATCGACTCTTCGAGCTCGCGTATCCGCCGCGAGTCTCGCCCTGGTACACGGGGATCGAGTAGCCCGTGGGGGCGCTCGACGGTCCCCCGGGCGCGCCGCGGGACGCGATCGGCCGCGACGAGGCCGCTCGCCGGTGGGCCGACTACCGCGCCCAGATCTGGCGGGTCAACGCCGCGCGCCGCGGCCAGTTCGTGCGCGCGACGACGCTGCGACTCCTGCGACCTGGGTCGTGGCTCTTTCGCGCGGTGACCCGCGTCGCCGAGCCGGTCCTCGTCGCGTGTCGCCGACGACGCGGGCCGCTGCCCGTCGTGTCGGTGGCGGAGTTCCCCGAGGGCGCGGCGGGCCTCGCGACGGAGCAACGTCGCGGCTCGGAGCGCGACGCCCCCACGATGACCCGCGTGGTCCTCGGCGCGAGCGACCCGCGCGCGGCCGACCTCGTCGTGCGCGACCTCAACGGCGTGCTCGTTGGAGCGCGCGAATGGATCGTCGTCGTCGACGAGGCAGACCACGTAGTCCCGGGCGCGCTCGCGGCGATGGCCGACCTCGGCGCGTCGCGCGGGGCCGACCTCGTCTACGCCGACGAGGTGACGGCGGGTGGCCGGCTCGTCGCGCGTACCGCCGCGCTCGGGCCAATCGGCCTGCTGGGCGCCGATCGCGCGGGCCGGGTCACCCTCTTTCGTCGCGACGCGTTGGCGCGGGTCGGCGGATTCTCCGCGGTCGCGGACTGGGCGTTCCGTCACGACGCGGTGACGCGACTCGTCGAAGCCGGCGCGACGACGGCCCACTACCCGCGCGTCGCGGCGACCACCGACGAGTCCGCTCGCTACGTCGGATCGTTGGAGCGCGCGACGCGCGCGGCGCTGGGCCGCCGCGGCGTGACCGCCGTCGTCGGCTCGGCTAGCGAGGTGGGCGCGGTCCCGTGGCGCGCGACGCCGTCTCGTCGCCCGTCGGTCGCCATCGTCGTTCCCACGCGCGATCGCGTGGACCTGCTCGAGGCCTGCCTGCGGTCCGTACGCGAGCACACCGCCTATCCCTCCTACGAGGTTGTGGTCGTCGACAACGACTCGGTCGAGCCGGCGACGCGCGACTACCTCTCGCGAAGCGACGCTCGAGTGGTCGCCGCGCCCGGACCGTTCAACTACTCGGCGATCATCAACCGGGGGGTCGCCGCGACCGACGCCGAGGTTATCGTGACCCTCAACAACGACGTGACCGTGGCCCAGGACGACTGGCTCGACCAGCTCGTCGCCGTGGCGACGATGCCGGGAGTGGGCGTGGTGGGAGTGCGCCTCGACGAGCCCGATGGTCGGCCCCAGCACGAGGGCATCGCGGTCGCCCCCTACCCCCAGAACCTGCGTCGCGACCTCAACTACGTGGTGGCTGACGCGTGGCTGGAGTCCACTCGCGAGGCGAGCGCGGTGACCGGGGCCTGCCAGGCGATGCGTCGGGAGGTCTTTGACGAGCTCGGCGGGCTCGACGAGCGCCTCGTGGTCGTCCACAACGACGTCGACCTCTGCCTGCGAGCGCGCCGCCTCGGCTACTCGACCGTCTACCTCGCCTCGGTGCGTCTGACCCACGCCGAGGGCTCCTCGCGCGGGTCGCTCACTCCCGAGGACGACGTGGTCACGTTCCTCGCTCGGTGGGACGGCTTCGCGGGGCTGGACGACCCCCACTTTCCCGAACAGCTCGAGCTCATCGGCGACGTGGTTCGCTGTCGGGGCGCGCGGCCGTATTCCTAGGATGAGCGCGTGGACCTCGAGCTCGTTGGCCGCGCCTACCTGATCACCGGGGGCACCGACGGGCTCGGGCTCGCCCTCGCGCGTCGCTTGGTCGACGAGCGCGCGCTCGTCGCGGTCTGCGGTCGCGACGCGGACCGGCTCGCCGCGGCCCAGGTCGCGCTCGGCGGCGACGCGCTCTGCTTTGAGGCCGACGTCACCGAGGCGACCCAGGTCGACGAGTTCGTCGCCGCCACCCTCGCTCGCTTCGGGCGCCTCGACGGAGTCGTCAACAATGCCGGGCGCAGCGCCGGTTCCGCTGTCGCGGACTCCGACGACGAGGCGTGGCGCGCCGACTACGAGCTCAAGGTGATCTCCGCATTGCGGGTGTCGCGCGCGGCGCTGAGCGAGCTCGAGCAGACCCGGGGGAGCGTCGTCAACGTCCTCGCCACGATCGCGCGCACGCCACCGGCCGGGTCGACGCCGAGCTCGGCGTCGCGAGCGGCGGGCCTCGCGTTGACCAAGGCGTTCGCCGCTGAGGCCGGGCCGCGCGGGGTGCGCGTCAACGCGATCCTCATCGGCCTCATCGAATCGGGCCAGTGGGTCCGCCGCGCGCGCGACGCGGGCACGCCGCTCGACGAGTTCTACGCGTCGCTCGTCACGGCGAGCCGCATCCCCCTGGGTCGAGTCGGTCGCGCCGAGGAGTTCGCGGACCTCGCGGCGTTCCTCCTCTCGGACCGCGCGAGCTACGTCACCGGGGTGGGGATCGCGCTCGACGGCGGGCTCTCCCCGGTCATCTAAGCCGGGTCGAGCGCGACCTCCACGCTGCGCGCTATCAGGTGGTAGCCGAGGCGCGTGTACACGCCGTTGGACGTCGCGTTGGCGGCGTCGGTGTAGAGCATCACGCGGTCGCCGCGCTCGAGCAGGCGTCGTGTCACCTCACCCGTCAGGCTCGCCGCAAAGCCGCGGCGACGCTGCGCGAGGGGCGTGTAGACCGGCCCGACCCGCGACACCCGCCCGGCGGGGGTGGCCACCGGCAACGCGCACCCGACCATGCACACCGGTCGACCCTCGACCTCCCACAGACACGTCCGTCCGTCGTCAATCGCCGAGCGCAACGCCGCCTCGTGGTCGAACGCCTCGAGCGCGATTTCGTCGACCATCGCGTAGCGCCACGAGAGCAACGTGTCGAAGTCGTCGAGGGTGGCGGGCCGTGGCGCGCCCGCGACGCGCGGCGGCTCAACGAGGTCGTCGATCGCGTAGGCCAGCGTGCCGCGCTCGATCGTCGCGGCGCGACCCAGCGCCGCGCAGAACCCCGCCACCACGTCCTCGGGGCCGGTGACTCCGTCGAGCCCGGCGTCGACCCGGGCGACGGCCGCCGCGGCGTCGGCGGCGTCGCTCGGCGACAGCGGCGAGAGGATCAGCTTGAACGGCTCGGTGCGCATCATCACGCCGACGACCTCACCGTCGTGCTCGGCGACCCACCACCAGCAGCGCTCGTAGTGACGTGCACCCGACGCGATTGACGACGCGACCGAGCCGATCACGTTGGTGAGGTAGGGCTCGCGTGAGCGATAGGCCTCGGTCGTCGCGAGGAACTCGTCGACCGAGTCGATGAGGCGAACGCTCACTCGTTCGTCGTGGGCGCGCCGTCGAACGCCGATTGGAGCGCCGCGCAGTCGATCTTCATCATCGACATCATCGCGTGGAGCGCACGCTCCGCGGCCGCGGCGTCGGGGCTGCCGAGGAGTTGGCCGAGCAGGTCGGGGATGACCTGCCACGTCACGCCGAACCGGTCTCGCACCCACCCGCACGCGATGGGCTCCCCGCCCTCGACCAGCGCGTCCCAGTAGCGGTCGACCTCGGCCTGGTCCGCGCAACTGAGGAAGAGAGAGACCGCGTCGTTGAAGGGATGTCCCGGTCCGCCGTTGAAGAGCTTGACCTCCAACCCGGCGATCTGCACGGAGCCGACGACGAGCCGTCCGCCGTCAGCGTCAGGAATGTCGCCGCGACTGACCGCAACCTCGGCGGAGTCGGCGAAGACCGTCGCGTAGAACTCGAGCGCCTCGTCGGCGCGGTCGTCGAACCACAGGAAGGGAGTGAGGGTCGCCACGCGATCACGATACCGGTGGCGCCGGGTGTGGGACCGCGCGATCGACGGTGCCAGCACGCCCTGACGGCGGCAGGATGCCCTCTTCGTTGTTCCGGCGATGGCGGCGGCGAGGGTGCGCAGCGCGAACCTGCTCACCCCGGAGTGGGCCCCTCGTCGCTCGAGCGGTGCGGTGGTCCTAACACCACCGCACCCCGGGGGGCCTGCCCCGTGTCGCGCTGACCACGCAGTCGCCATCATGGAGGCGTGGGGGAGGCGCGAGGATCGAGTCGGGCGCTGGCCATCGCGCGCTATCGCCTCGCCGTCACGTGGCGCCGCCGCCTCGGCGGATACCTCTCGGTCGCCCTACTCGTCGGGCTGCTCGGCGGGGTGGCCATGGCCGCGGTCGCGGGGGCTCGTCGCACCCAGTCGTCGTACCCGACGTTCCTCGCGCGCACGAACCCCTCCAGCTTCACCGTGACTGTGTACGAGTCCGACGGCGCACCCGGCCCCGACCTCTCGACTCGGATCCGCGCGCTCCCGGGGGTCGCCCGGGTTCGAGACATCGATGCCCCACAGATCGCCCCGCTGTCGACGAACGGCGCACCCGAGATCAACAACTCCGGCAACGTGCTCGCCATCTCCAGCATCCGGGGCGAGTTCTTTCACCAGGACCGGGTGGCGGCGACGGCCGGCCGGGTCGCCAATCCCGCGCGCGCCGACGAGGTGATGTTGACCGCGAGCGCGGTGTCCCAACTCGGCTACCGGCTCGGCGATCACCTCAGCCTCGGCCTCTATACATTCGCCCAGGAGCGCGAGTCGGGATTTGGGACGCCGGCCGTCAAGCCACTCCTCACTGAGCACGCGCGAGTCGTTGGCATCGTCGTGCTCAACACCCAGGTGGTCCAAGACGACGTCGACCGCCAGTACGGGTTCATGTTCGTCACCCCCGCGCTGATGCGCAAGTACGTCGCCCTCTGGCCCGCGGCCGCGAACCCCACGGCCTACGCCGTCAAGTTGCGTCGCGGCTACGACGTCCTGGCCGCAGAGCGACTGGTCACCCACGTCGTGCCGCAAGGGCTCGTCTATCAGTTTCACTACCCCGCGCGAGTCGAGACATCGGTGGAGCTCGCGGTTCGACCGGAGTCGGTCGCGCTCGGCGCGTTCGGGGGAATCGCCGCGCTGGTCTGTCTGGCGCTCGGCGCCCAGGCGGTGTCGCGCCAGATACGTGAGCTCGACGGTGAGCGACGCGTGATCTGGTCGTTGGGCGCGACGTCGCGCGAGTCGGGCCTCGACGGTCTCATCGGTGTCGCCATCGCCATCATCGCGGGAGTCGCGTTGGCGCTCGTCGTCGCGATCGCGCTCTCACCCCTCGCGCCCCTCGGCCCAGTGCGCCCCGTCTACCCCGCGTCGGGCGTGTCGTTCGACCCCCTCGTCCTCGGGGTCGGCGCGACCGTCCTGCTGGTCGGTCTCGGGGTCACCGCGGCGTTCCTCTCGCGCCGTGGCGCGCCGCACCGAGTTCGACGCCGTCGCCTCGCGCCGCGCTCGTCGGTGGTCGCGCGCGTGGTCGACGCCGCCGGGGTTCCCGTGGCGGCGTCGATGGGCGTGCGCATGGCGGTCGAGCCCAGCCGCGGACGGACCGGCGTTCCCGTTCGCTCGGTCCTGGTCGGGACCGTGGTGGCGGTCGGACTCGTCGCGGCGACGCTGACCTTCTCCAGCGGCCTCACCACGCTGGTATCGCGACCCCCGCTCTACGGCTGGAACTGGAACTACGTACTCAACCCGACCAACAGCGTGCCTCCCTCGGCGACGCGCGAACTCAACCACGACCCGGACGTCGCCGCGTGGAGCGGCTACGACTACAACGACGCCCAGATCGACGGGGTCAACGTGCCCATTTTGATCGGCCGCGTCGGAGCCAAGGTGGCGCCCCCGGTTGTCTCGGGCCGAGCGATGCGCACCAGCGGAGAGATCGAGATCGGGCAGGCGACCCTCGCGGCGCTGCACAAGAAGATCGGCGACGACGTCACGTTCTCCTACGGGAGCAAGGAGGACTACCCGGTCTACGTCGCGCCGACCACGCTCAAGATTGTCGGAGCGGCGACATTCCCCGCGGTCGGTTTTTCGAGCGTCGTCGCCGACCACACGTCCATGGGCCTGGGCGCCCTGGTCCCGCGCGGCGTGCTGTCAGCGAAGTTCCTGTCCGCGGTGGCCGGCGGCGACCCCGTGTTGAGCGGCCCCGAACAGGTCTTCGTTCGACTTCGTCCGGGGGTCTCGGCGGCGGCGGGGCTGACCAACCTGCGAAGGGTCGCGCGTGGCGCGGACAACATCCTGGCCCACGACCCCAACCCCGCGGCCCACGGC
>JBOGFU010000060.1:0-7514 GCA_050743545.1 Acidimicrobiales bacterium
CCGGAATCTTCGACGGTGACGGCGAGCCGCTCGACCTCTCCGGCGACTTGGTGGTCATCGACCTCTCGGCGCAGTGGGCGGCGGCGACGATGCCGTTGGCGGCGCTCAGCGCGGTCGCCGCGGCCCAGCGCGTCGCCGGGCGCGGGGCGTTGGGGTACCTGGTGCTCGACGAGGCGTGGGCGCTCCTCGCGGACCCGCCGGCGGTGCGGTGGCTCCAAGGGTCGTGGAAGCTCGCGCGCGCACGCGGGCTCAGTCACGTACTCGTGATCCACCGCTTTTCCGATGCTCGAGCGGCCGGCGATCGCGACAGCGCGCAGCGCGAGCGCGCCCACGGGCTCTTGCGCGAGTGCGAGACCTCGTGGCTCTTTCGCCAACCGCCCGACGAGGCCACCGAGATCGCCCGCGCGCTCGGCCTCTCGCCGGGCGAGGTCCGGTGTCTCGCGGGGCTCGGTCGGGGCGCCGCGCTCGTGCGCTACGGGCCCCACCGTTCGGTGGTGCGCGTCGTCCCGAGCGTGCGCGACAGCTCCTTCATCGATACCGACGCCGCGATGCGCGGCGAACCTCAGTGAGCCACGACCGCCCGATCATCGGTCGACGCCTCTGGCGGGGCCTGTCCTTCGGGGTCGACGTCGCGCTCGCGGAGCGTCAATCGATGCTGGTGGTTGGGCCGACCCAGTCGGGCAAGACGTCGGCGCTGGTCGTGCCGTCGCTGCTGCGTTGGCGAGGGCCGGCGGTCGTCACCAGTGTCAAGGGTGACGTCCTGTTCTCGACCGCGTCGTGGCGCGCTCGGGTCGGTCGCGTACAGGTCCTCGAGCCGGGTCGCGACGACGGGCTGACGTGGGACCCACTCGAGGGCGTCACGACCATCCGCCACGCCCTGCGCGTCGCGCGCGACCTCACCTCACCCCCGGCGGGACGCAGCGACACCGAGTTTTGGAACGCCCTCGCGACGAAGCTGGTCGCGTCGCTCTTCGTACGCGCGATCGAGGAGGGTCGGACGGTCTTCGACGTCGCCGCGGCCGTCGAGGACCGACGATTCGACGAGTGGGTCGAGGGTGGCGGCGCGGCGAGCGACATCCTGCGCTCGTTCCTCGCCCACGAGGCGCGGACCTTGGACGGGGTCGCGACAACCGCCGAGACGATGTTGCTGCCGTGGCGATTCGCCCAACCGTTGGCCGGGGTCCGCGGTGTCGTCGACGGCGCCCACACCCTCTACCTGTGCGCGCCGCGCGGAGAGCTCAGCCACTTTGAGCCGCTCTTTCGCGGGGCCCTGCGCACGGTGCTCGAGGAGCAGCAGCGCCTGGCGGAAGTGGGGCGCGCGCGCCGGCTCCTCCTCCTGCTCGACGAGGCCATGGCGGTCGCGCCCCTCGACGACCTCGACCACCTCGCCGCGACCCTCGCCGGGCTTGGCGTGACGCTGGTCACCGTGGTCCAGGACTTCGCCCAGATCAGCGCGAGATTCGGTCGACGGGCGTCGACCATCGTCAACAACCACGCCACGCGGGTCGTCGTGGCGGGCGTCGCCGACCCGGCGGTCAAGACGTTCCTCCCCGAGATCGTCGAAGGCGCGTGGGCGACCCCCGTGCTGCGCATGAGGACGCCGGGCACTGCGCTCGTCGTCGCGGGGTCGCGACCCGTGGTGGCGGTGCGGCTGCGACCGTGGTGGCGCTCGCGCCGGCTGCGGCGCCGGGGCGAGCGCGAGCGCTCACTACGATTTGCCGATGGCGAACGGGGGTGAGGAGCCCGCGACGGTGCTCGCGATTGACATCGGCGCGACGACGATCAAGTCGTGCGTGGTGGACCGAGGTGGTGAGTTGGTCGACGTGCCTCGGCGTCGAGCGACGCCCTACCCGTGCACCCCCGCGCGCCTGGTGGAGGTCGTCGCGGCCCGGATCGACGAGAGCGACAACCGGCTCGTCGGCGTGGGCTTCCCCGGCGAGTTCGCCGACGGGCACGTGGTGCGCCCGGGCAACCTCAACCGTCCCGGTGGGGTGGGCACCGAGGTCGACCCTGACCTCACCGCCGAGTGGACCGGCTTCGCGCTCCAGGACGCGCTGCGCGACGCGACGGGACGCGACGTGCGCGTCGTCAACGACGCGACCCTGGCGCTGCTCGGCTGCGTGTCGGGCGCGGGGGTCGAGCTGGTGGTGACCCTGGGCACGGGCGTCGGCCTCGCCATGGCGCGCGACGGCGTGCCCGAGCGGGTCCGTGACGTCGGCGCGGCCCCCTTTCGCGACGCCAAGACCTACGACCAGAGCCTCGGCGAGCGCGCGCGCGCCGAGGACCCCGAGGGCTGGTACCCCAAGCTCGACGTCGCGCTGCGTGGCTTCGCCCTTGAGTTCGGCGCGTCACGAATTCACCTGGCCGGCGGCAACGCTCGGCGCGTCAACCCCAGCCGCTTCGTCGACATGCCCTTCGAGGTCTTGGTGAGCGGCAACGAGGCGCCCCTCAAGGGCGCCGCACGCCTCTTCTAGGGCGTCGCGAGGTCGAGCGCACCGGCGCTCAGCAGCTCCGCGATCACCGCGAGCGCGTCGTCGGCGATCGCGAAGTCGGGGCCGTGGTGCATCCCGCTCGACCCGTCGGCGAGCGCGCCGCCGACGAAGAGGTAGCAGCCCGGGACCCGGGCCAAGAGCTCGGCGACGTCATCGCTGGGCGCGACGGGGGGAACCTCCATCACCCCCGCGTCGCCGACCACGCGTCGGGCGACGTCGAGCATGCGCGCGGTGACCGCGGGGTCGTTGCGCACCGCCACGACGTGCTCGGTCAGGGTGAGGGCTCCGTCGACGCCGTACGCCAGGGCGACCCCGTCGATCAGCTCGCTCAGTCGCTGGAGGGCCCCCGCGCGGTGCTCGGGGGTGAAGGTGCGCAGAGTCCCCTCGAGCACCGCCGTGCGCGGCACGACGTTGTTCTTCGTTCCCACGCGAACGACGTTGATGGAGCACGCTCCGGTCGCCCCCTCGAAGTCGAGGCCCTCGACGACCTCGCCCGCGCGGCCGGGCAGCGCGCTCGCCGCGAGCACGACGTTGCCCATGGTCGTGGGCATGGCCCCGTGCCCGCCCGTGCCGCGCAGCTCGATTCGGAAGGTGTCGGCCTCGCTCATGAAGACCCCGGGGCGAGTGGCGATGACCCCCACCGGTGCGAGCGAGGTCACGTGGACGCCGATCACGGCGTCGGCGCGGTGCGAGGCGAGGAGCCCACCGTCGATCATCGCGCTCGCGCCCCCGACGGTCTCTTCGGCCGGTTGAAAGACCAGCGTGACGGTGCCCGCCAGGCGGTCTCGTCCGCCCGCGAGGACGTCGGCGACGCCCAACAGGGCCGCGGTGTGAACGTCGTGACCGCACGCGTGCATCACGCCGTCGACCGTCGAGCGGAAGGCGACGTCGCGTTCCTCGGTGACGGGCAGGGCGTCGATGTCCGCGCGGATCATGACGCGTCGCCCGGGGAGCGCGCCCTCGAGGACCGCCACGGCGCCGGTCGGGGTCGGACAGGGGTCGACCCGCCAGCCGAGTTCCGTGAGCCGCTTGACGATCACGCCAGTCGTGCGGTGCTCGTCGAAGGCGAGCTCCGGATGCGCGTGGAGGTCGTGTCGTAGGTCCACCATCGCCGTGCTCGCCGCGGCAACGCGAGACGAGAGGTCGTCGAACGCGCCCACGGCGTCATGGTAGGACGGGGAGCCGTCGGGACCCCGGACTAGGATGGTCCCCCAGCGTCACTGCGGCTGTAGCTCAGCGGATTAGAGCATCGGTCTACGGAACCGAGGGTCGGGGGTTCGAATCCCTCCAGCCGCACCAGCTAGTCCTCGCCCCCGGTGCACCTCGCGCGCTAGGGCGTCGAGCGCGTCACGTCGATGTCGATAAGGGGGTCGAGTGACGGCCGAAGGTCGCGCAGAACCCGGATGAGGTCGACGAGCGGCACGGTCACGCAGCCCGATGTGGGTTGGCCCGTCGAGGCGTGGAGAAAGATTCCCGAGCCGCGACCCGGCACTGCGGGAGAGCTGTTGTAGGCGATGACCGCAAGGTAGTCATAGGCGGGGGCGTCGAGCCACAGGGCCTCGGAGTGCGAAGCGAAGCGAGGGGTGGCGCCGCACGTCACGTGAACGAAGCGGTTGTAGGACGCCGATCGCGAGTCCTCGTCCCACCAGTCGCCGCAGACCAGTCGGTGATAGCGATAGCGGACCCCGGGGTCGACGGCCACTCCGTAGAACCGAGGTTCGAAAGCAAACAGCCCCGTCGGCGTTGTCAGGTCACCTTCGTGGTGGTGCGCCGAGAGCCCACGACGCCCCACGAACGCCGCGTAGGGACCGGCGATGGAGTGGAGGCACGCGCCCCTTCGACGGTAGAGCTGAAGTTTGGCGTGCGTCGAACGAAAGCGGGGCGCCACCACCGTGATGAGCTCGTCGCTGTTGGCGACCCCGGGGATCGAGTCGATCGGCGACGTGCACGCCGGCGGCGTTGTGGGCACCGTGCCGGCGACGGTGGTCGAGGTCGGCCCCGACGCGCCGCTCGCGTCGGCGACGGTCGACCCGGGCACGGCGGTGGCGACGACGATCCCCAGTGCGACGACGACGCCAACGCGTCGAAGGGTGCGAGTTGGCGCTAGCAAGAAAGTACCCATGCCGCACGCAAACCTATTGAGTCATCGGGCCGACTCGCCCACCGCCCGCTCCGTTGCTCGGTATCGTCGAGGGTCGTGGGGGCGTTGCAGCGAGTGCGGTCGCCGCGCGGGGTCGCGGTTATCGGGCTCGCCGCGCTGACCGCGGTGGTCATCTCGGCACCGTGGCGCGTGGCACCCACGGGCGCCCAAGACACGACGACGACCGTCGGGGCAACGACCACCACGACGACATCGGTCACGACGACGACGGCGCCCATCGGCGCGGTCACGACGCCCCTGCCGTGGCCGTCGAAGGCCGGTGCCGCGGCGTCGATCCCTCAGCTCTCCGTGGTGGCCGCGGCGCCCGTACAGAATCGGCGTCCGATCGCCAGCCTCACCAAGATGATGACGACGTGGGTGGTCCTGCACGCACTGCCCCTGAGCCTCGGACAGTCGGGGCCGTGTGTTCGGGTGTCACGAGCCGACGTCAAGGTCTACGAGAACGACGTCAATGAAGGTCAGTCGTCGATCGACGTCGCGGTGGGCGAGCGCCTCTGCGAGTCGTCGCTGCTGCGCGGCATGCTCGTCCACTCGGCGGGCAACTTCGCGGTGATGCTCGAAGAGATGATGGGCGTCTCGGGCCCCGCCTTCGTCGCGATGATGAACTCGGACGCCAAGGCGCTCGGGCTCACCCGAACCCACTACGTCGACGCGACGGGGATAGACCCGCGCGACACCTCCACCGCGCTCGACCAGGTCACGATGGTCGGCGACCTCATGACCGCCGAGTCGGTCGTGCGCGCAGACGTGCGCCTCCTCCAGGTCACCCTGCCCGTCGGCGGCGTCCAGGTCTCGTACACGCCCTACGTCGGCCAGTTCGGCGTCGTGGGCGTGAAGTCGGGCTACACCATCCCCGCGGGTGGCTGTGACGCGATGGCCGTGAACTTCCACGTCAAGGGAAAGTTGTTGACTGCCTACGCGGTGGTCCTCGGTGTCCAGGGCGCCGAGGCCATCGATCGCGCGGGTCTCGACGCGCTCGGGCTGGCTCGCGCGTTGCGCCGTCACGTCGCCGCGGTGACGGCCAACTCGACCACCACGCTGGAGTGGACCGGTCAGCCCGGCAACGTTGTCGCCACGACGACCACCACGACCGTCGCGCCCACGACCACGACGACCGGGTGACGAACCGCGCACGCCGCGTCGGCTAGAAGTCCCCCTGGGCGAAGCGTCGGCAGTTCTGGCACGACACCTCGGCGGTCAGCGTTGCGCCCGTCACCCGCAGCCCGCACAACGTCGTGTCGCGGCCGCCGGTTCGGCGATAGTGGACGTCGTCGTAGAAGTCGTTGGTCGCCTTGACCTGCTCGAATGCCTCCACCTGGGCGACTCTAGCGACGCGGCGCACGTCGGTCACGTGTGGTGGGTCAATTTGGAGTGACGCCGCTGGGGCAGACTAAATCTGTGGTGAATTTCCTCTTGTCCGTCACGTTCGCGTGCGGGCTATTCATCGCCTTCGCCCACGTTATGAACAGACAGTTCATCGCACCGGTCTACGACGTTGCGGCGAACCTCACTGCCTTCGGATGCGCCGCCGCAGCCTCCTCACTTCTCGATCATCCACTCCCCGAAGTGCTGTCGTCCGTGGCAATCGCTTGCTGGCTCGTACTTGCGCGCCGGACGATCCTCGATCGGCGGCGAGGCCAATGTGAAGGCCGGAGCGAGGCGGGTCCGTCGACTGACCCCGACTAGGCCGCCACTTCTGCTCGCATCAACCGTCACGTTGCGGTCTCGCGAGCGCCTCGACCAGGCGTAAGGTCACGCTGTGCGGCGTTCCCTGGCGCTGGTCTCGCTCGCCGTCGCCGCGCTTGCGGCGACGGCCACGCCCGTGGCGGCCGACTCGACGTCGACCACGACGAGCCTTGCGCCCGTTGCGCTCGCCCCGCTGAGCGGCCGCCCTGACGTCGCTCACGTCACCGCGCACCGTCCCGCGGTCACGGTGAAGATCGACAACACCTTCGACGCCCATCCCCAATACGGAGTCCGCCAGGCCGACGTCGTCTACGAGGAGATCGTCGAGGGCGGCATCACCCGCTTGGCCGCGGTCTTTAACTCCGCGGCCCCCGCGCGCGTCGGCCCGATCCGCTCGGTACGGCGCACCGACCGTGAGATCGTCGGCCCGCTCGGGGGGATCTTCGCGTGCTCGGGCGGAGCGGCCTACGCGATCGCGAGCATCGAGACCGCCCCGGTCAAGCTCTTCACCGAAGCCAACGCCGGGACCATGATGTTCCGCGACGACCGCCGACCCGCGCCGCACAACCTCTTCGTCAACGTGTCGCGCCTTATTCGCCAGGGCGGACACCCCGCCCCGCCCCGGGCGATCTTCACCTACGCGAGCACGCCCTCGGTCGCTACGTCGCCCGCGCGATCCCTCACCGTGGGCTTCGCCAACGGCTACGCCGTCGGCTACGCCTGGGACGCTCGCACGGGGTCGTGGGACCGGACGATCTTTGGCTCTCCCGACCGCGACGCCACCGGGCGGCGGGTGTCGCCGACCAACGTCATCGTCATGTGGGTCCACTACCTCGGCGGTGTCGGGGTGGAGGGAGCGGAGGCGCAGCTGACCGGCTCGGGCGTGGCCGAGGTCTTCACGCGGCACTCGTCGGTGGTCGGCCGTTGGTCGCGCTCGTCGCTGTCCTCGCGCCTCGTCTATCGCAGTCGCGGCGGGCGCGTCATCGCCCTCGCGCCGGGCCAGACCTGGGTCGAGCTCCTCGACGTCTCCCAACGCGTCGCCGTGGTCCGGTGAGCGCGACCGACCCCGCGCTCGACGCGCTGGCCATCGACGCGGTCGCGCGCGCGCGGCGACTCATGGACGCGTCGCGCTCCACGTCGCGCCACGCCGACCGCCGCGACCGACGCCGCATGGC
>JBOGFU010000061.1:0-2276 GCA_050743545.1 Acidimicrobiales bacterium
GTCATGAGCGTGCCGTCACTCGCGACGCCCATTGAGCGTCGAGCGCTGCGCCAGGCCGCGGTGCAGGCGGGCGCGCGCGAGGTGAGCCTGCTCGAGGCTCCACTCGCCGCGGCGATCGGGCTCGGACTGCCCGTGCAGGACCCCGTCGGGTCCGCGGTCACGCTGTTGGGCGCGGGCGCGTCGGAGGCCGCGCTGATCTCGCTCGGGGGCATCGTCACGTCGGCGACGCGCCGGCACGGCGGCAGCGACCTCGACGCCGCGATCGCGGGGCTCCTACGCCAACGTCAAGGCGTCGTCGTCGCCCCCGCGGTCGCCGAGGAGCTAAAGATCGGCCTCGGCTCGGCGATGGGCCTCACCCGGGGGCTGAGCGAGACCGTGCTCGCGCGCACGGTCGATCGCGGTGAGCCCGTGCTCGTCGCGGTCGGCGCCGACCTCGTCAACGTCGCGCTCCACGACGTGGTCGCGTCGACAGTGCGCATGGTGCAGGACTCCCTCGCCGACGCGCCGCCCGACCTCTCCCAGGACATCAGCGCGCGCGGCCTGACCATGGTCGGTGGTCACGCGCGCCTCGCCGACCTCGCCGAGCTGCTCTCGTCGCGCACCGGAGTCGACGTGCGCGTCGCCGACGATCCCGAGCTCTGCGTTATCCGGGGGCTGTCGCTGTGTCTGGAGGAGATGTCGTCGCTGCACCCGCTGTTTCGCGAGGCCGACCTCTAGTCCTCGGGGTCGACGAGCTGGTCGACCGCGGCGCGAACCTGCCAGTCGCGGTCCTCGCGAGAGCGCTCCAGCGCTGCGTCGACGTCCGGCCCGTCGAACGCGGCCAGCGCGACGATCGCCCGACGTCGCACCGTTGCTCGATCGTCGAGCGCGGCGAGCACCGTCGCGCGTCCGCGCTCGTCGCCCAGCGCGCCGAGCGCCGCGACCGCGGCCTCGCGACACCGCGGATCGTCGTGGTGACCCGCGACCTCACACAGCGCGACGACCGAGTGAGTGGCGTGGTGCTCTCCGAGCGCGAACGCCGCGGCGTCGACGACCAGTGGGTCGGCATCGGCGAGCAACGCGGCGATGGCCTCGACGACGGGTGGGCCGATCACGCTGTGTGAGGCGAGGGTCAGCGCCTCGCGTCGCACGCGCGCGTCGACGTCATTGAACGCCGACACCCACGCCTGGTCGTCGAGGCGTTGACGGCGCTGCGCCGCGCGCAGCGCGAGCACTCGAGCTCGCGTGACGCTCGACGTCACGTGGCTATCGATGAGAGTCGCGGACTCGTCGTCGTCGGCGTAGCCGGCGCGCACGAGGGCGTTGGAGAGGTCCTCCGGTAGCGTGGACCCATCGCCGGACACGACGCCATTCCACCACCTCGCGCCCCTCGACACTGGGTCCGACGATTCGTCGTGGCGGTCATCGTCCTCTCGCTGGCCGTGACCGTGCTCCAGCACATCGGCACCGACGAGTACTCGCTCACCCCGGGCGACGCCAAGCCGGTGGCGCCGTTGGTGTCGGTGCGCGGACTGGCCACGGACTCGCGGCACGACACCATCCTGCTGACGGACGTCTACCTCAGCTCGCTCAGCGTCTTTCAGTGGATCGTGTCGCACTTCCAGTCGCACGTCGAGTACGTCACGGCCAACGAGCTCGTCGACCCGGGAATCCCGGCCGACGAGCTCGGTCCCCAGGGCTACCTCGAGATGAGCGACTCCAAAGAGGCCGCGGAGATCGCCGCCCTGCGCGCGCTGGGGTGGACGATTCCGGTGACGCGCGACGGCGCGGTGATCGCGGGCGTGGTCTCTCCGTCGCCGGCGCGCACCGCGGGGCTTCGCGTCGCCGATCGCATCGTGTCGGTCGACGGACGATCGGTCACGGGCGCGTGCTCGCTCGTGCGAGCGCTGGCCACGGTGTCGCCCGGCCAGTCGGTGCGCCTGTCGGTGGCGCGCGCGCAAATCAGCGCCGCCGGGGCCATCACGTGGCGAACGCCTCGCGTCACGTCAGTGACGGTGGGCACGACGCCCGCGGGCGCCGGCACGCCCGGGTGCGCGGCGGGGACCAAGGGCCGCGCGTGGCTCGGCGTCGAGATTGAAGACGGCGCGAGCGTCCACCTGCCCGCGCGCATCACGATCAACACGCGCGACATCGGCGGACCGTCCGCCGGGCTCGCGATGACCCTGACGCTCATCGACCGGCTGAGCTCGGGTTCGCTCACCGGCGGACACGTGGTCGCCGCGACCGGCACGATCGCTCCCGACGGCTCGGTCGGCGACGTGGGCGGCGTCGCCGAG
>JBOGFU010000062.1:0-10888 GCA_050743545.1 Acidimicrobiales bacterium
AGCGCGTGGGACGACGCGTATCTGAGGCGTATCCACCAGATCGTCGCGATGTCGACGGCGGCGAACGCCTACGTGATGTGGATCGGCCTGCCGGTCATGGAGCCGCCGCGCTACCGCGCGGGCGCCAACCTGCTCAACGCGCTCTACGCCCAGGAGGTCACCCAGGTGCCCGGCGCGACCTTCGTGCCGCTGTGGACCCTCTTCGCGACCGCGGGCGGGGACTTCCACCAGTCCGCGCCGGTCAACGGGCAGACCCAGATCCTGCGCCAGCCCGACGGGATCCACTTCTCGGTGGCCGGCGAGGACGTCGCGGCGACCTACGTCGCGCGCCAGATATCCGCGGTCTACGGCGTCGCGCTCCACCCCGCCGAGCCCGCGGTCCTCACCCCCGTGCGCTAGTCGCGACGCCGGCGCGTGAGGCGCGCGTCACGTAGCAGCGAAAGTCCACCCGCACGTCGCTCGAGTTGGCGAACCACGACGGGTTCGCGTCCACGCGCAGCGCGGTCGCGTGGGGGTGGCCGAGCCCCACGCTGCCGAAGGAAAGCCACGGGGTCGACGAGAGCGCGTAGGTCGACGTGTTCAGCCCGTCGGCGCCGACGCGCCAGATGAGCGGGGTCGTCGACACGCTCGACGCGCTCGCACCGCCCCCCACGCGCGCGGAGACGTCGACGGGCGACGGGCGAAAGACCAGGCTGCGCGCGACGTATGCCGGCGACGCTGAGAGTGAGAACGACGCCGTGACGGTTCCCCCGGGGCAGGCCGGCACGGCCCACCACGAGCCGACGGCCCCGTGGCGCGTCCAACGTCGCAGCTCCACGACGCGGTGGGGGCTCCAGCGAAGGAGCACGTAGCGCGCACCGAGAGCGACCGGCGCGTAGTCGCTCGTGAGGACCCGGTAGGTCGCCGGCGCGCTCCACGGGGGCAGCGACCCGAACCCGCTCGTCGCCTCCAACAACACCCACGGGACCCGCCGTCGGGCCAGGAACGTCGCGTCGAGCCGGTCGAGAACCGGCGTGTAGGCCTGGTAGAGCTGGGGATCCGGCAGCAGCACCTCGTTGAGCCCGTAGGCCGGGCCGATGACGAGGTCCTGGGGTAGGACCGCGACGCGCTGCGCGCCCACGCGCGACACCATCGACGCCGGAACGTCGAGCGCGCGACGCTCTGCGGCCAGCGCCGCGGCCGTCGACGAGGAGAGAGCGCCGGGGTCGAGCGCGTCGCGCAGGCCGTCGACGGTCGCCACGACGTTCGACCCCGACAGCGCGCGCGACAGCGCGTCGGGGGACTCCAACGACGCCAGCGCGCAGATCACGACCACCGCGACGATCGCGGGGGCGCGCGGAAACGAGAACGACCGCGCGCTGACCGCGACCAGCGCGACGATCGCCGCGGCGACGAAGGCGACCTGGACGGGTCCCCCGTACCAGGTCGGGTCCTGGCGGGTGACCCCCTCCTTCCAGAACGTGGCCGCGAACGCGACGACGACCGCCGTGGCGAGAACCGTCCCGCGCGCCCCCGCGCGCGCGTTCGCGCGGCCCGCGACGAGCGGTCCGAGCATCGCCACGACCACCGCGAGGAGCACGACGGCGACGACGATCACCTGCGCCGCGTGCCCCACCAACACCGCGGCGTCGGGGTAGCCCTCGACGATCTGCCACGACAGGCGCGCGTAGCCCGCGAGGTCGCCGAGCGACTGGCCGGCGAGGAGCCACAGCCCGACGAGCGACAGCGCCCACGACGCGACCAGCCCGGCGGCGAGCGCGACGCGCTGAGCGACGGGACCGCTCGACGTCACGGCGGCGACCACGAGGACGAGGAGGAGGGCGACTGAGAGGGGCGCGAAGCTCGTCTTGACCAGCGCGACGAACGCGAGCGGGGGCCCGACGCACCAGACCCATCGGCTCCGCGCGCCCACCGCGTCACCCTCGACGACGCGCACCGTGACCAGCGCCGCGGCGGTGACGATCGCGATGGTCAGGCCCAGCGCGAGCACGTCGACGGCGACGACGGTCGCGCTGGCCAGGAGCGCGACGCGCTCGACGCGCCGCGCGCTCGCGTAGACGCGCGACGTGAGGACGGCGCGAAAGAGGAGCACCGCAACGACGACCTGGGCGGCGAGCCCGCAGGCCACCCCGGCCAGCCACGCGCCCTCGCCCGCGCCGGTGGCCGGGTGATCGAGGAACCCCAAGGGGCCGTAGGTGAAGACGAAGCCCGACCCGAAGTGCAGCCCGCGCCGCGCGGCGGCGTAGAGCGCCCACGCCCAGGAGCTGTCGAGCGTGTCGGGGGTGAAGACCGACGCGCTCGGAACGGGCGTCGCGACGACCAGCCACGCCAGCGCCCCGAGCGCGACGAGCGTCGCGGTTCGCGGGCCGCGGGTGCGAGTCACGCCGCGCGCGTCTGCGCGGTCGTGGCTCACCGCGTGGTCACGCGCCCGGGGTGTAGTGCGCGACGACCATCGTCACGTCGATCACGAGCGCCACGCAGCACGCGAGGAGGAGCGCGGTTGCCCAGTGGTCGTGGGCGAGGCGCCGGCTGTGGCGCAGCGGGTTCTCCATCAGGTGGAACGACGCGACCGAGCACGCGACCGCGCCAGCGACCTCGAGCGCTCGGTCGGCGGGGGTGGTCAGTGGGATGGCGAGCTGGGCCGGCAGCATGAGCCACGCGTAGTGCCAGAGGTAGAGCGAGTAGCTGAGGTCGCCGACGTAGAGCGCGGGGCGCGTCGACAGCCACGACGCGGGCGCGCCGGGCAGGCTCGCGCGGCCGGTGACGATGATCGCCGCGCACGCCAGGCAGGGCCACCACGCGAGGACTCCCGGGTAGGCCGACGCCGCGCTGAGGCGCCAGACCGCGAGCCCGAGGGCCACGACCGCGACGACCGAGACCACGCTCGAGAGGCGTGGCGCGCGCGCCGGCCACGCCGCCGGAATCACCGCGATGAGTCCGCCGAGGGCGAGCTCCCAGAATCGCGTGAAGGGCGAGTAGTAGGCGGCGATCGCGTTCACGTGGGTCAGGTGGGCCGACCACCACGACGACGCGGCGACGCCGAGCACCAGGAACCCCGCGAGCACGCCCACCCGCCGGCGCGCGGGGGCGAGCCAGGTGAGGGTGAAGAGCGCGATCGGGTAGCACAGGTAGAACTGCTCTTCAACGCCGAGTGACCAGTAGTGGGTGATAAGCGACGGGCTGAGCCCAGGGATGAAGTAGTTGGCGCTCGTCTGGATGAAGCGGAAGTTGGCGGCGAAGAAGGTCGCCCATCGTGAGTCGACAATGAGCGCGGGGTCGAAGTTGGCGCCGAGCAGCCAGCGCGCGGCGACCACGGTCACGACCAACACGAGGGTCGCCGCGGGCACGATGCGCCGGATGCGCCGCGAGTAGAACTCCGCCAGGTTCCGCCGGATCGACACGTGGGGCTGGCGCATGAGCAGGCCCGTGATCACGAAGCCGCTGATGACGAAGAAGACGTCGACGCCGAGGTAGCCCCCGGCGAAGCAGGGCACGCCCGCGTGGTTGGCGATGACCAGGGCGACCGCGACCGCGCGCAGCCCCTGGACCTCGGGACGAAACGACGGGTCGTGGTCCTCGAGGGTGACGGGGCGACCCGCGACGTCGAGCGTGGTTGAGCGGCTCACGCTCGCGCGACCATCGCTTCGAAGCCGTCGCGGTCGTGACAGTAGGAGAAGAGGCGCGACGCGACGAGCTCAAAGTACCGCGCGTCCTCGGGTCGATCGACCCACTCCTCGGGCGTGCTCTCGTAGTGCTCGCGCCAGATCGGCGCGAGCGAGCGAGCCTCGACGCTCGCGCCGCGCACGACGCGCGCGCGGCCGTGGGCGAAGACCCCCACCGTGTCGCCGATGAGGTGAGTCGCGCTGCACGCGGGGCGTGCCTCCAGGTGGCGGGCCTTGACCGACGACGAGCTCGACGTGAACCACCAGCGACCGTGAACGAAGAGTCCGTCGGCGCCCGAGGTACGCGGCTCTCCACTCGCGGTCACGGTCGCGACGACCAGGTGGCGCACGCCAACGAGGTAGCGAACGAGGTCGGTCGCACTGAGGCGTCGCTCGGGCCCGATGATCGACGTCAGGTGACCCCCGGCCGACGCGAACGAGTCGTCGAGGAGCGCCTGGAGCTGGGCGGTCTCCTCGGGCGTTTCGAGCATCCGTCGAGAATGGCCCGGGGGGGCCGCCGAGTCAACTCCGTGACCGCGGTGGTGGAGGCACCCGGGCCGGGTATCGGCTACCTCCCTTACCCGCGCACCCGCGCCGCGCAAAACTCTTGCCGCGGCGCCACGTCGGCTCGCACCGGGTCGGAGGCTCAGGGCAGTGGGTGAGGTCGTGACGTGAACGCCAACACCGTGCGCGTCGCGCTCTATCGCTTCCGCACGACCCTCGCCCAGCGACGTGGCGGCTACCTCAGCCTGGTCGCGCTCGTCGCGCTGCTCGGCGGGGTCGCCCTCGGCGCGGTCGCGGGCGCGCGTCAGACGTCGTCGTCCTTCGTCGACCTCGTCGAGCAGACGAATCCGTCCCAGCTCTACGGGCCAGTCCAGGTCTACAACCCGCACGCGGGCTTCACCACTGGCTACAGCGCGTCGACGGTCGAGCGAGTGCGCCAACTGCCCCACGTCGCGAACGTCGAGAGCCTGATTGGGCTCAACGTGTTCCCAGTCGGCCCAAACAACAAGATCCTCCCGGGTGACGACGGACTCTCGCCCAACGCCAGTATCAACGGGCTCTTCTTTGACCAGGACCGCCTGCTCATCTCAACGGGTCGCCTCGCCGACCCGTTGCGCGCCGACGAGTTCGTCGCCGACTCGCAGACCGCGCGTCACTTTCATTGGCACCTGGGCCAGGTCGTGACCTTCGCCTACTACACCGATCACGCGGAGCTCGCGTCGGGCAACGGTCCCCCCACGATCGCCGGCGACTTCACCGCGCGTCTGGTGGGCACCGGCGCGCGCCAGGCGGCCGACCTCGTCCAAGACGGCATCGATTCCTCCGGCACCCAGATCATGCTGTTCACCCCCGCGTTGGCTCGACGCTTCGAGACCTGCTGCGCCAACGACACGATCGTCGCGATACAGGTCGCTGGAGGCGACCGCTACGTCAGCGCGGTCCAGCGCGAGTTCCGCCGCGCGTTCAACACCCTGCACTTCTCGCTCACCACCGCCAACTCCGTCGAAGCCAAGGCGTCGCGCTCGATTACGCCCTTCGCGGTCGCGCTCGGGGTCTTCGGCGGGCTCGCCGGGCTGGCGATGCTGGTCATCGCCGCGCAGGTGATCGGTCGGCTGCGGCGCCTCGACAGCGACGACGCGGTCGTCCTGCGAGCCCTCGGCGCCGACCCCGCGATGACCTTCGTCGACGGCACAGTTGGGGCGATGGCGTCCGTCGTCGTCGGCGCGCTCCTCGCCGCCGCCGTCGCGGTGGCGCTCTCCCCCCTCGCGCCGATCGGCCCGGCGCGCCCGTACCTCGGTGGCCACCTCCACGCCGACTGGGTCGTGCTCGGGCTCGGCGTCGCGCTCACCGTCGTCGTGCTCGGAGCGGTAACGGCGGTGCTCGCCTATCGCTCCCAACCCGCGCGCGCGGCGCGACGGGCGACGCGTCACGTCCCGCGCGGGTCGGCCACCGCTCGAGTCGTCGGTCAGTCGGGGCTCCCGATCTCCGCGGCGATCGGGGTGCGCTTCGCGCTTGAGCCCGGCGTCGGGCGCCAACGGGTCCCCGTTCGTTCGGCGATTATCGGCGCGACCCTCGCGCTGATCGTGGTGTGCGCGACGGTGACCTTCGGCGCGAGCCTCCATCGCCTCGTCACGCGACCGGCGCTCTTTGGCTGGAACTGGAACACCGAGGTCAACGGTGGTGGTGGCGTCGGTGACCTTTTTCCCTCGGAGGTTCGCGCGGTGCACTCCGACCCACTGGTCGCGACCGCGTCAAACACCTACTTCTCCACGCTGCGCCTCAACGGACAGGTCGTGCCGGTGATGGGGCTCAACCCGGGCGCGGCCATCCAGCCGCCCCTGCTGTCGGGCCACGACGTGCGCTCGGCCAACGAGGTCGTGCTCGGCGCGTCGACCCTCGCCGCGCTGCACACGTCGGTGGGTGCGACGATCACCGTTGACAACGCCACGCGGCCCGAGCGCCTTCGCGTTGTGGGCACCGCGACCCTCCCCGCGGACGGTCAGTCCGGCGGCCAACACCTCGAAATGGGCGTCGGCGCGGTGCTCGACTACTCGCTCATCCCGCTCGCGGCGCGCGACCTCTTCGACTCGACCCCTGGACCCAACGTCATCCTGGTGAGATTCCGTCCCGGGGTGACGCCGGCGAGCGGCGACGCGTCACTGCGCCGCGTGGTCCGCGCCGCCAACGGGGGTCACCTCGCCGCAGGGACGATCGTCGCGGTCCAGCGGCCCGCCGAGATCGTCAACTACCACTCGCTCACCGCGACGCCCATCGCCCTGGGCGCGACGCTGGCCGTGGGCGCGCTGATCGCTCTCGCGCTCACCCAGCTCGCGTCGGTGCGCCGACGACGTTGGAACGTCGCGCTGCTCAAGGCGCTCGGCTTCACGCGGCGACAGGTGATGGCCACGGTCGCGTGGCAGTCCAGCGTCGCCGCGGCGATTGGCGCGGTCATCGGCGTGCCCCTCGGGGTGCTCCTCGGGCGCACGCTCTGGGACCTCTTCGCCAACGCGATCCACGCGGTGCCGCGGCCGATCGTCCCCGTGCCCGAGCTCGTCATCCTCGCGGTCGCGTCGCTCGTGCTCGCCAACCTCATCGCGGTGCTGCCCGCGCGAATCGCCGCGCGCACGCGCCCCGCGTTGGCGCTGCGCTCGGAGTAGCGGCCTAGAGGTCTCGAGCCTCGGCGACGTTGTCGAAGCGCGCGAACTCGCCGCGCCAGGTGAGGTGGACGTTGCGCGTAGGGCCGTTGCGGTTCTTGCCCACGATGACTTCGGCGTCGGCCTTTTTGTCGTTCGGCACCTCGCCGTACTGCTCGGGGCGGAAGAGGAAGAGCACGACGTCGGCGTCCTGCTCGAGCGACCCCGACTCGCGCAGGTCCGACATCACCGGGCGCTTGTCGGCGCGGTCCTCGAGCTTGCGGCTCAGCTGGGAGAGCGCGATCACCGGCGTGCCGAGCTCGCGCGCGAGGATCTTGAGCGCGCGGCTCATCTCGGCAACCTCGACCTGGCGGTTCTCCGCGCGCGAGCGCGAGCTCATCAGCTGCAGGTAGTCGACGATCACCACGCCCAGGTCGCCGTTCTGCTGCTTGATGCGTCGCGCGCGGCTGCGCACGTCCATCACCGTGAGCGCGGGGTTGTCGTCGATGAAGACCTTGGCCGACTGCAGGAAGCCGAAGGCCTCTTGGGCGCGGGTCCAGTCGGCGTCGGAGAGGTCGCCCGTGCGCAGCTTGGACGAGTCGATGCGCGCGGTCGACGCGAGGATGCGCTCGGCGAGCTCCTGTCGGCTCATCTCGAGCGAGAAGTAGAGCGCGGGGCGACGCACCACCGCGCCGACGTGGACCAGCACGCCCAGCGCCCAGGCGGTCTTGCCGGTCCCGGGGCGAGCGCCCATGATGGTCATCGAGCCGGGCTGGAGTCCCTGCAGCACCTGGTCGAGCGCGCGAAAGCCCGTCTCGAGGCCGTTGAGCTGGCCGCGGGTCTCGCCGCGAAGCTCGAGGATCTCGGCCTCGTGCAGCAGCAGCGAGTGCAGCGGCGACACCGAGTCGACCGCGCGGTCGTCGGCGATCTGGTTGATCCGGCGCTCGGCCTCATCGATCAGGCCGACGACGTCGTCGGTCGCCTGGTAGGCCTGGTCGACGATCTCGCCGGCGACCGAGATCAGGCGGCGCTGCTGGGCCTTGTCGCGCACGAGCTCGGCGTAGTGCTGGGCGTTGGCCGCCGACGGGGTGTTCATCTGCAGGCTGGACAGCACCGCGAGCTCGACCGCCATCGCGCCGTGCTCTTGGAGCTTGGCCTGGACGGTCACGTAGTCGACGGGCTCGTGGGCCTCGGCCAGCGCGACGATCGCCGAGAAGATCTGCGCGTGCAGCGGGCGGTAGAAGTCGTCGGGGGCGACGGTCTCGTAGGCGACGCTCACGGCCTCGGGCGACAGCAGCATCGCGCCGATCAGCGACTCCTCGGCCTCGATCGCGCTGGGGGGGATCCGTCCTCCCCCGGGCGCGGCGCGCGGGCGCTCGAGGTCCATCTGCGTCATAGGGTCACCAGATTGGTCGCTGCGCGTCGGTGGTCAGTGGTTTCGAACAGGCAATCACCAGACCGCGCTCGGTTTCCACACGTAACCCCAGGGGCCGCGGAGAAAAATCCCCAACTAGCAACACTTGACAGCGCCGTGGTCACGCGTCAAGCGTCATCGACGGCTGTCACACGCGTTACACCACGTGAACACGAGCCGTCGCGCGTGACTACTTGGCGACAACCTCCACCGACAGCGTCGCCACGACGTCACCGAAGAGGGTCGCGGTGGCGCTCGACGTGCCGAGCTCCTTCACGTGCTCGACCATCGTGACCTGGGCGCGGTCGAGCGAGATCCCCGTCGCCGCGCGCAGCGCGGTCACGACGTCGACCTCGGTGACCGACCCGAAGAGGCGGCCGTTGGCGCCCGCGCGCGCGGGAATCGTGAGCGGGGTCGCCTCGATGAGCGCGCGCTGGGCCTCGGCGGCCTCGCGGCTCTGGCTGTCGCGCACGTCACGCGTGCGCCGCATCGCCGCGGCCTGGGACTCGGTGGCGTCGCTCGCCACGAGCGCGGCGCCCGTGGGCAGCAGGAAGTTGCGGGCGAAGCCGGACTTGACGTCGACCACGTCACCGCGGCGGCCCACGCCCTTCACGTCGTCACGCAGCAGGACCCTCATTCGCTCGCCTCCAAGACCTCGGCGGCGACGCTCGCGTCCTCGGTGACCTCGCGCGGCTCCGCGGGAGCCTCGGCGACCTCGGCCTCGACGTCGGCAACGGCAACGGCCTCGACCGCCGGCGCGTCGCGGTCCGGACGCGGGCCACGCGGGCCCCGGTCGTCACGACCACGCCCGCGACGCTCGGTCACGGTGCGCTGGGTGTAGGGCAGCAGCGCGAGCTCGCGCGCGGTCTTGATCGCGTCGGTCACGTCGCGCTGGTGCTGCTGGCAGTTGCCCGACACGCGGCGCCCGCGGATCTTGCCGCGGTCCGAGATGTACTTGCGCAGCTGGGCGAGGTCCTTGTAGTCGACGGTCTTTACGCCGTGCTGGCAGAACGAGCAGGGCTTCTTCTTTACCCGGCGGCTGTCGACCTTGGGCGCGCGCTTGGCGGGCTTGGGGTTGTTGATGCGGGGCATTAGAAGGGCTCCTCGTCGAAGTTGTAGGCCGCGGGCTCGGCCGCGGCGCGCGGCGCGGGGCGCTCGGGCGGGGTGTAGCCGCCGCCCTCGGGTCGCGGGGTCTTGGTCACGACCGCGGTCGCGAAGCGCAGCGACGGCGCGATCTCGTCGGCGTTGATCTCGACGATCGAGCGCTTGTCGCCCTGCTCGGTCTCCCAGCTGCGCTGCTCCAATCGGCCGTTGACGACCACGCGAGAGCCCTTGGTGAGCGAGTTGGCCGCGTTCTCGGCCATCGCGCCGTAGCCGGTGACCTCGAAGTAGCTGACGCGCTCCTCCCACTCCTGGGTCTGGCGGTTCTGCCAGCGGCGGTTGACGGCGACGGAGAAGCGCACCGCGGCCTGGCCCGAGTTGAGGAACTTGAGCTCGGGGTCACGGGTGATGTTCCCGACGATGGTGATTGAGTTGTCCGGCATGGCTCTCCTTAGCGGGTCGCGCTGGCGCGCGCCGCGGTCTCGTGGCGGCGGAGGATCTTGAAGCGCAGCACCTCGTCGGCCAGCGTAAGGATGCGGTGCAACTCGTCGACCGTCGCGGTCTCGCCCGCGAACTCCACGAGGACGTAGTAGCCCTCTTTGCGCTTCTTGATCTCGTAGGCCAGCGGGCGCTTGCCCCAACGGTCGATGGCCCCGGGAGTGCCGCCGGCGTTTCGGATCGTCTCGAGCGCGCGGTCGAGCGCGACCTGGATGGCCTGCGCGTCGACGGACGTGTCGAACACGATCATGGTCTCGTAGGGCCTCATGGCCTATGTCCTTTCCCTCTGGACCGGCTACGCCGGGCTCTGCGACAACAGAGCAGGGTCTCCGCCGAAGCGGACGACCAGTCTACCCCACCACGCCGACCGCGGGTCCGAGAGGCGGGCGCCGACGCGTGGCGTCACCTCGCGCGCACAGCCAGGGGGCGTCACGCCCCCTGGTTAGGGTGACGCGGTGGTCACCTCGACGTCGCGCGTTCACGTCGCGTCGAGCGCGGCCACGCTGTGGCGCTGCCTGACCGAGCCCGACCTCGTTCTGCGCTGGCAGTACGGGGCTCGACTGGAGACCACGTGGGAGCCCGGCGCGCCGATCCGCTTCAGCGCGCAGTGGCAGGGCGAGGAGGTCGCCCAGTGGGGCACCGTGCTCTCCTTTGACCCGCCACGCTCGCTCGCCTACACGCTCTTCACCCCCCGCGAGGGCGTAGAGGACGTCGAGGCCAACCGCTTCACGATGCGCTACGACCTCGTCGAGGGCGACGGTGTCGTCGACCTCTCCATCACCCAGGAGGACCCGCGCCCCGGGGCCCACCCCGCGGTCGACGACGAGAGCCCCGTGCTCGGCGCGCTGCGCGACCTCGCCGAAGGTCTTTAGAAGAGGTCGTCGGGGGTCGCGTAGGACTCGGACTCGTCGGGGAAGTCGCCCGATCGCACGTCGGCGCAGAATCGGCTCAGCGCGTCGACGATCTGGGGGCCGAGGTCGGCGTAGGCGCGCACGAATTTGGCCGTCGGGCGGTTGCCCAGTCCTAAGAGGTCGTGAAAGACCAGCACCTGGCCGTCGGTGTCGGGGCCCGCGCCG
>JBOGFU010000063.1:0-3429 GCA_050743545.1 Acidimicrobiales bacterium
GAGAGGTGCCACGCGGTGTAGGGCGGGTGCAGCACCGCGCGCACGTCGCGGCGCACCCCCGCGGCCCCCTGCGCGTAGAACGCCGGGCCCTCGCGCTGGCTAGTCACTCGCGTCCTTGGTCCCCCAGACCACGACGCCGCCGCCGAGGGACATCACGCGCGCGTTCGCGTTGGAGAACCCCGCGGCGCGCCAGTCCGCGAGGAGCTGCGCCAAGGGCTGGCGCGCGACGTGCCCCGAGATGTTGGGGCCGAGGAAGCGGCCGACCTCGTACCACTCGCGCCCGCCCGTGACCAACCCCGCGAGGGGCAGCACGCCGCGCGTGTAGCACCACCACAGCGCGCGCCAGCCGCGCGCTGGCGGGACCCAGAAGTCGAGGCTGGAAAGCGCCCCCCCGGGTCGCACCACGCGACCGAGCTCGGCCAGGGTCGCGCGCGGGTCGGCGACGTAGCGCAGGAGATAGGTGACGGTGACCGCGTCGAACGCGCCGTCGACGAAGGGCAGCTCCTCGCCGCGCCCGCGCACCAGGCGCACGTGGCCCTCGTCGAGGTCGGCGAGCTTGGCGCGCGCGCGCTCGAGCATCGGGCCGTTGATGTCGATCCCGACGACCTCCGCGTCGAGCGCGCGACGGACCGCGAGCGCGACGCCCGCGGTCCCCGTCGCGACGTCGAGCACGCGCCCGCCGCGCGCGACGCCCACGTGGCTCACCATCTCGCGGCGCCAGGAGCGGTCCTGGCCGAAGGAGAGCAGGTAGCCCAGCGCGTCGTAGCGCCGGGGCAGGCCGTCAAAGACCCGATCGACGACCCGTCGGGTCTCGCGCTCGGTCCCGGTGGACATGTCGCCGCGACGCCGCCGCTACATCACCGCGATGGCGGTGAGCACCACGGGCTGGCGGCGGAACTTCTGGCCGAGGAGGCGCCCCGCGGCGCGCTGGGCGACCTTGTTGAGCGACGCCTCGTCCCGGTCGCCCTCGCCGAGGGCGTCGGCGAGGGCGTCGCGCACCGCGGTCGTGGCCTCGGCGAGCAGCCGGCGGTCGGTCTCGCCTTCGAACCAGCCGCGCGCGGTGACGCGCACGGGGGCGACGATGACCCCGCGTGAGGCGTCGATCCCTGCGGCGACCTGGAGGACCCCGTACTCGGCGAGCATTCGGCGCTCCTCGAGGGGCCGCTCGTCGAGGTCGCCCTCGTCACCGTCGATGAAGTGAAAGCCCGCGGGGACCTCGCCCGACTTCTTGATGCCGTCGACGGTGACCTCGACCTGGTCCCCGTCCTCACAGACCAGCACGTGGCTCGACGCCAGGCCCATCGAGATTGCCAGGTCGGCGTGATGGACGAGGTGGCGGTACTCGCCGTGGACCGGCACGAAGTTGCGCGGGCGCAGGAGCTGGTGGAACGTGCGCAGCTCGCCCTGGCGCGCGTGACCCGACGCGTGGACGGGCTCGATCCCCGAGTGGATGACCTCGGTGCCCGCGCGGTTGAGGTCGTCGATGACGCGCCCGACCGACCACTCGTTGCCGGGGATCGGGTGCGACGAGAGGATGACCGTGTCGTGGTCGTTGAGCTCGAACTGTCGCGCGTCGCCGCGACTGAGCTTCGACAGCGCGCTGAGCGGCTCGCCCTGGCTGCCGGTGCACACCACGCAGACCTGGCCGGGCTGGAAGCGTGAGATGTGCTCGATCTCGACGAAGTCGGCGGTCTCGCACCTCAGGTGGTTGAGCTTTCGCGCGAGCTTGACGTTGGACTCCATCGAGCGACCCATGAGCGCGACCTTGCGGCCCTGCTCCTTGGCGACGTCGATGATCTGCTGGACGCGGTGGATGTGGCTCGCGAAGCACGCGACGATCATGCGCCGGTCGGGTCGCTCGAGGAAGAGCCGGCGCAGCGCGACCCCGACCGAGCGCTCGGACGCGGTGAAGCCCGGCTCCTCGGCGTTGGTCGAGTCGGCGAGGAGCAGCGCGACGCCCTCGTCGCCCAGCGCGGCCAGGCGCGTGACGTCGGTGCGACGCCCGTCGATGGGCGTCAGGTCGAGCTTGAAGTCGCCCGAGTGCACGACCACGCCGACCTTGGTGTGGAAGGCCACCGCGAACGCGCTCGGCACGGAGTGGGTCACCGGGATGAACTCGACGTCGAAGGGGCCGATCTTTCGCCGCTCGTGGTCGGCGACCTCGATGAAGGTGAGGCCCTTGGCGACCTTCGCCTCGGTGAGGCGGTGGCGCGCGAAGCCCAGGGTCAGCGCGGACCCGTAGATCGGGACGTTGACCGACTTGACGAGGTAGCGCAGCGAGCCGGTGTGGTCCTCGTGGCCGTGGGTGAGCACGATCGCGTCGACGCGGTCGCGCCGGTCGAACAGCCAGCGAAAGTCCGGCAGGATGATGTCGACCCCGTACATGGTGGGCTCGGGGAACATCAGCCCCGCGTCGACCACGACGATGCGGCCGTCCTGCTCGAGGGCGAGGCAGTTTCGCCCAATCTCGCCCAACCCGCCGAGGAAGGTGACCCGGACGTGGTCCTTAGCCACGCGTGGCCATCAGCGCGTCCACGACCCGCGCCGCGGCGGCGTCGAGGTCGGCGTCGCCCGGTCCGAGGGGCCAGCGGCACTCGCCGACCGCGAAGCCGAGGTGGCGCATCGCCGCCTTGGAGGGCATCGGGTTGGGGTAGGCCTCGCTCGACTCGAACGCGTAGCTCGCCCCCAGGCGCTCGTTCAGCCCGCGCGCGGCGTCGAGGTCGCCCTTCTCGAAGGCGCGCACCATGGCCGCGAACTCTGGTCCGGCCCAGTGCGCGGCGACCGAGACGATGCCCACCGCGCCGATCGCCATGAACGGCAGGGTCATCGCGTCGTCCCCGCTGTAGAGGTCAAGGGCGTCGCCGAGCACCGCCTTGACGTGGGCCGCGCCGGGCAGGTCACCCGACGCGTCCTTCAGCGCGACGACGTTGGCGTGGTCGTGCACCAGTCCGATGGTCGTCGCCGACGCGATCTTGCGCCCGGTTCGTGACGGGATGTCGTAGAGCATGATCGGCAGGTCCGTCGCCGCGGCCATCGCGCCGAGGTGTCCGGCGATTCCCGCCTGGCTGGGTCGCGCGTAGGCGGGGGTCGTCGCGAGCACCCCCGCGGCGCCGGTGGCCGCGACCTGTCGGGTCAGGTTGACTGAGCGATAGGTGTCCGACGACGACGTTCCGGCGAGCACGGGCACGCTCACCGCGCCCGCGACCGCGGCGAACAGGTCGAGCTTCTCGGGGTTGGCGAGCGCCGAGCCCTCGCCCGTCGAGCCCGCGACGACCAGGCCGTCGCTCCCCGAATCGACGAGGAAGCGGGCGAGCGTCGCGGCGGCGTTGAGGTCCACCTCGCCGGCGTCGGTGAGGGGGGTCACCATCGCGGTGAGGACGGTCCCGAATCGGGGGGTCATGGCCACAACGTACCAGTGGGGCTCAGAGG
>JBOGFU010000064.1:0-5184 GCA_050743545.1 Acidimicrobiales bacterium
GCGATCGAGCGCGCGGGCGGGGTCGCCGTCGAGTTCCCGGTGATCTCACTCGGCGAGGACCTGATGAAGCCCTCGGCGATGCTCTACCGCAATCTGCTCGCGATGGACGTCGAGGAGTCGGTGCGCAGCCAGCCCCTCGACGCACTCGTCGTGCTCGCGGCGTGCGACAAGTCCGTGCCCGGGGCCCTCATGGGAGCCTTCTCCACCAACGTGCCCGTGGCACTCCTCGTCTCGGGGCCGCGCCCCGGGGCCATCTTCGAGGGGCGACGCATTGGCACCGGCACCGACCTGTGGCGACTCTGGGACGAACGACGCCGTGGCGACCTCTCCGACGGGCGCTGGGCGGCGTTGGAGTCCGCGCTCACCAAGGGACGCGGCACGTGCAACACGATGGGCACCGCGTCGTCGATGGGCGCGCTCTGCGAGGCGCTCGGCCTCGCCTGGCCGGGGTCGACGACGGTGCCCGCGGGCGACCCCCGTCACGTTGACGTCGCGCGACACGTGGGAGCGCGCATTGTCGAGCTCGCACTCAGCGGTGCCACCGCGTCGAGTCAGGTCACCGCGTCCTCCATTTCCAACGCGCTCGCACTTCTCGGCGCGCTGGGAGGGTCGACCAACGCCGTCATCCACCTGACGGCGATGGCCGGACGACTCGGCCACGAGGTAACCCTCGACATGGTCGACCGGGTCGGTCGCGACGTCCCGGTCATCGTCGACGTCGAGCCGTCGGGGCGGGCCCTCGTCGAGGACCTCGACGCCGCCGGGGGCGTCCCCGCCGTGCTTCGCGCGTTGGGTGACCACGTCGATCGCGCCGTGGTGCTCCTCGACGGACGAACGACGGGTGCCGCGCAGGACGCGGCCCAGCCAGCCAACGGCGTCGTACGACGACTCGACGACCCGCTCGACGCCCACGGCGCGTTCCGCGTGGTGCGCGGCAACCTCGCCCCTGACGGAGCGCTCATCAAGCGCTCCGCGGCGACGGAGTCGCTGCTGCGCCACCAGGGCCCGGCCTACGTCATGCGCGGACCCGACGACGTCGCCGCGCGCACCGGCGCAGACTCCACGGCCCCCGACGACGCGGTGCTGGTGCTCTGCGGCGCCGGTCCGGTGGGCGGCCCCGGCATGCCCGAGTGGGGCATGGTGCCCATCCCCCAGCCGCTGCTCGCGCGTGGGGTGACCGACATGGTGCGCGTGACCGACGCGCGCATGAGCGGCACGAGTTTCGGGACCGTGTTTTTGCACGTCGCCCCGGAGGCCGCGGTCGGTGGCCCGTTGGGTTTGATCCGCGACGGCGACGTCATCTCGGTCGACGCCGACGCCGGCGTCATCAACGTTGACGTGGCCGACGAGGAGATGGCGGCCCGACGAGCGGCCGTCTCCACCACGCGAGAGACTGGCCGGGGCTACGTCGAGCTCTACCGACGACACGTCACCCAGGCGCCGTGGGGCTGTGACTTCGACTTTTTGGCTCTGGAGCCGGGGCAGACGCCCCGCCTCGTCGAGCCGGTGGTAGGGAGATCTTGATGGGCGAGCGCTCTGAAAGAAACGGGGCTCACGGTGGGCCCCGCCTAGATAAGGGGGATGTACGACTTTGAAGAAGACACGAACATGGAGCATGGGCGCGGCCTTGGCGGCCGTGGTCCTCGCCGGCTCCGCCTACGCGGTGGTACCCGCGTCGGCCAGCGCCAAGGTGACGCTCACCCTGTGGCAGAACTACGGGACTGAGCAGAACGCGGTCGCGACGACCAACCTGATCAAGGCGTTCGAAGCGGCCAACCCCAACATCACCATCAAGGACGTCGCCCAGCCCGGCACGAGCTACTTCGCGCTGTTGCAGTCGGCGGCGATCTCCGGCAACGGCCCGGACCTCGCGGTGATGTGGACCGGCGTCTTTGACCTCAAGTACCAGAACTTCCTCGTCAACCTGAAGGGCCACGTGCCCGCGGCCGACCTGGCCAAGATGGAGGGCCTGCAGTGGGAGTCGCCGAACTTCACGGCGTCCAACGGCCCGCTGGTCATGCCGCTGGAGACGCAGTTCTACATCGGCTTCTACAACAAGAAGCTCTTCCACGATGCCGGAATTATGAGCGTGCCCACTGACTGGGCCCAGCTCTACGCGGACTGCGCCAAGCTGAAGGCCAAGGGCATCACGCCCCTCGTCTACGGCAACGGCGGCCAGGCGATCTCCGCCAAGTTCTACCCCTGGTACGACATTAGCTACCTGATGATTGGGGCACACTCCCTGGCCAGTTGGAAGGACCTCTACGACGGCAAGACGTCGTGGACGTCGGCGTCCAACGTCGCCCAGCTCAACAACTGGGCCAAGCTCCAAAAGATGGGCTACACCAACTCTGGCGTGCTCACCACGACCAACAACATCCAGACCTTCGAAAACGGCAAGGCGGCGATGCTGGTCGACGGCACGTGGGACACGGCTCAGTACACGGGCAAGATGGGGACCAACGTCGCGGCGTTCGTGCCGCCGTTCTCCACGACCCCGATCAAGGGCGTGGTCCAGTACCCCGGTGACGGCTTCTCGGTCATGAAGTACTCCAAGAACCAGGCCGACGCCTTCAAGTTCCTGGACTTCCTCACGACGACCCAGGCCGGCAACATCATCAACAAGGCCGGACTGATCCCCGACATCTCGGGGCTCATGACGACCAACCCGGTCAACCAGGAGATGCTCAACTTCGTCACCAAGGACCACTTCACGGCCTACCCGATGATGGACAACTACATCCAGGTGGACGTCGGCAACGCCGCCGACAGTGTCTTGCCCGCGGTGTTGGCCAACCAGCAGTCGGCTAAGAGCGCGCTCCAGTCCATGGAGAGCGCGTGGCACCTGCTGCCGGCGAAGCTCCGCAGCTCAACCAGCTTCTCGGGCTAGTTGCTAACCCTCCCCCGCTTCCTGCGTCACCACCTCGACCCCACGGACCCCATGAGCGTTGCCACGACCACTGCCCCGAAGGCGCGGCGCCTCACACTCGCGCGTCGGCGCCAGCTCGCCGGGGTCGCCTTCGCGGTCCCCGCGGTCGCGCTGGTCGTTGGGTTCATCGCGGTGCCGATCGGCCAGGCCGTCTACTACTCCTTCACCGAGTGGGACGGCATCACGTCAACCTGGATCGGACCCTCCACGTGGACCCAGGCCTTCCACAACCCGACGCTCTGGACCGCGCTGCAGAACAACGCGCTGCTTTTGCTCTCGGTGCCCTTCGCGCTGGGGCTGCCCCTGCTCATCGCGATGCTGCTCCACCAGCGCGTCGCCGGGTGGAGGATCTTCCGCTCCATCTACTTTCTACCCACCGCCCTCTCGTGGGTGGTGCTCGGCCTGGTCGCCGAACGCTTCTTCGCCTACCAGGGGACGCTCAACTCGATCATCCACGGGCTCGGGCTCAGCCACACCACGACCAACATGCTGGGATATGAGTCGACCGCGCTCAGCGCGCTCGGCATCACCTTCGTCTTCACGATGATCGGCACCAACACGATGCTCTTTCTCACCGGGCTCGCCACGCTCGACCCCAGCCTGGAGGAGGCCGCGCGCATCGACGGCGCGGGGCGGTGGAAGATCTTCCGCCACATCACGCTCCCCCACCTCAGTCGCTTCATCCAGCTGGCGTTCGTGATGACAGTCATCGCGCTCTTCTCCGCTCTCTTCTCGCTCATCTTCGTCATGACCGGGGGTGGCCCGGGCTACTCCACGACGACGATGGAGTTCCTCATCTACCAGACCGGCTTCAGCCAGGGTGACTTCGGCACCGCCGCGCTCTACGGGCTCATCCTCTTCGTGCTCACCGCCATCGTCTGGGTGGTCCAGCTACGCCTCATCGGGTCCAACGAATGACCACGCCCCTCCTCGACCCGCCGCGCGTGGAGAGCGAGCCCGCGACGCGCGTCGGACGACGCTCGACCAAGGCGCGCGTCGGGCGTCGTGTGCTCTTCGTTCTGATGCTCGCCGTCGCCGCGGTGATGCTCTACCCCTTCTGGATCATGATCGCCAACTCGCTGCAGACCGAGAGCCAGTTCCTGGCCGGGGTCGGCCACTCACTGGGCAGCTGGCGCGCGCTGGGCTCCACCATTCCCGTCGGCCAGGAGGTGTTGAGCTCGACGATCGTGTGCTCGGCGTCGATCCTGCTGATCCTGGCCGTGGGACTCCCCGCGGGCTTCGCCTTCGCCAAACTGCGCTTTCGCACGTCGACCGTGATCTTCCTCGTCATCGTCAGCGCGATGATGGTCCCCCTCCAGGCGATTCTCATGCCCGAGTTCGTCAACGTGACGAAGTTGGGCCTCACCGGTGGTTACACCGGCGCGGTGCTCGTCTACGCCGCCCTGGGGACGCCCTTCTCCGTCTTTCTCTTCACCACCTACTTCCGCGGGGTGCCCGACGAGCTCGTGGAGGCCGGGATCGTCGACGGGCTCGGCTACGTCGGCGCGCTGCGCCGCCTCATCGTCCCCATCGCCATCCCGGCGATCGCCACGGTGACCGTGCTGCAGTTCATCCAGATCTGGGACGACCTGCTCGTCGGACTGCTCTTCATCCAAAACACCTCCGAGCGCCCCATCACGGTCGGGTTGGCCGTGCTCGCCGCGGGTCGCACCACGTCGATCCCCGAGCTCATGGCGGGGTCGCTCATCAGCGCGCTGCCCGCGATGATCGTCTACCTGGTCTTCCAGCGCTACCTGGTGAAGGGACTCACGATGGGCATTGACCGATGAGCAACCGACCCAAGGACTCGCATGGCTGAGATCACCTTCGACGCGGTCACCAAGGTCTTCTCCGGTGCGGTGCGCGCCGTCGACGAGCTCACGCTGTCGGTCGCCGACGGCGAGTTCATGGTGCTCGTCGGACCGTCGGGCTGCGGCAAGACGACCGCGCTGCGCATGCTCGCGGGTTTGGAGGACATCAGCTCGGGGACGCTCTCCATCGGCGGCGCCGTCGTCAACGACGTCCTGCCCAAGGACCGCGACGTTGCGATGGTCTTCCAGAACTACGCGCTCTACCCCCACATGAGCGTGCGCGAGAACCTCGGGTTCGGGCTCAGCGTCCGTAAGACGCCGAAACCCGAGATCGCGCGCCGCGTGCAGGACGTCGCGGCGCTCCTGGGGCTGCAGGATCTCCTCGATCGCAAGCCCGCCCAGCTGTCCGGCGGGCAGAGGCAGCGCGTCGCGATGGGCCGGGCG
>JBOGFU010000065.1:0-6218 GCA_050743545.1 Acidimicrobiales bacterium
GATGTGAATCGCGACCTCGTGGGCGACCTCCTCGCTGGCCCCCTCGACCACCAGCGCGACCGCGTTGACCCCACGGCCCGCCTGGGGGTGGTTATAAGTCTCGACAGTCTGACCGGGCGCGGCCTCGAGTCGAACGACTCGGCCGATGGAGATGTTCTCCTTCAAGGTCGTCAGCAACGTCTCGATCCGCCCGGCGAACTGGTCGGGCGCGCCAGTTCCATCGGCCGCGACCGCGGCGGCGATCTCGTCGGCCAGGGAGACGAACTCCTCGGACTTGGCGACGAAGTCGGTCTCGCAGCGCAGCTCGACGATTGCCGCGGCGCTTCCGTCGCGTACGACCGCGACCGCGCCCTCGCCGGCCTCGCGCTCGGCGCGCTTGGCGGCGCCCGCGAGCCCCTGCACGCGCAGCCAGGTCGTGGCCTCGGCGACGTCGCCGTTGGTGGCCTCGAGCGCCTTCTTCGCGTCCATCATGCCCACGCCCGTTGACTGGCGCAGCGCCTGTACGTCCTTCGCGGTGATCGCCACCGTCGCTCCTCGGCCTAGCCCGCGGCCGGCGCCGACTCGGCGACGACGGGGCGGTTCTGACGGATGTAGCGGCCCTCGACCACGGCGTCGGCGATCAGGCGGCACATCAGGGCCCCCGCGCGGATCGCGTCGTCGTTTCCGGGGATGACGTAGTCGATCACGTCGGGGTCGCAGTTGGTGTCGACGACCGCGACCACGGGCAGGCCGAGCTTCTTGGCCTCGGTGACCGCGATGTGCTCCTTCTTGGTGTCGATGACGAAGACCGCGTTGGGCACGCGGTCGAGGTTGGCGATGCCCGACAGGTTGCGGTCGAGCTTCTCCATCTCGCGCGTGTGGCGCAGGCCCTCACGCTTGGGCATGTTGTCGAAGTCGCCCGCGCGCTGCATGTTGCGCAGCTCGACGAGGCGCTTGACGCGCCCGGCGACGGTGGTGAAGTTGGTGAGCATGCCGCCCAGCCAGCGCTGGTTGACGTAGGGCATCCCACAGGCCTGGGCGTAGTCGGCGACCGGCCCCATGGTCTGCTTCTTGGTGCCCACGAAGAGCACGGTGCCGCCGTCGGCGACGAGGTCACGCACGTAGGCGTAGGCGGACTCGATGCCGGCGAGGGTCTTGCGCAGGTCGATCAGGTAGATCCCGTTGCGCTCGCCGAGGATGTAGCGACGCATCTTGGGGTTCCAGCGGCGGGTCTGGTGTCCGAAGTGGACGCCGGACTCCAACAGCTCCTGCAGGGTGACGAGGGCCACAACATTCCTTCCGTTCGGTTGCTCGACCCCCGCAGAGCACCGCGAACGGCGACCGAATGAGACCACGGAGGCAACTCAACGCCCTCCCACCACGGGAGGGCCGGACCAGTCTAGTGGTCGCGCCTCACCCCCGCGGGTGGGTGGCCGCGTGGACCTTGGCGAGGCGCGACTTGGAGACGTGGGTGTAGAGCTGGGTCGTCGTGAGGCTCGAGTGGCCGAGCAGCTCTTGGACCACGCGCAGGTCGGCTCCACCCTCCAAGAGGTGCGTCGCGTAGGTGTGGCGCAGCGCGTGGGGGTGCACGTGACCACGCGCGACGCGCGCGTCGAGCAGGCGTCGCACGTCGCGCGGGCCGAGGCGGCGCGCGCGCCGATTGAGAAAGAGCGCCTCGGGCGGCGTCTCGGGCGCGACGACGTCCTCGCGCGCGTCGTCCTCCCAGACGCGCACCGCGGCGAGCCCCTTGGCGTGCAGGGGCACCACGCGGTCCTTGTTGCCCTTGCCGGTCACGCGCACGAGCCCGCTCGCGTAGTCGACGTCGCCGAGGTCGAGCCCGCACAGCTCGGACACGCGCAGCCCCGCGCCGTAGAGGACCTCGCAGACCGCGCGGTCGCGCACGGCCCACTCGTCCTCACCCCACGACTCGTCGAGGAGCGCGTCGAGCTGCTCGCGCACGACGACGCGCGGCAGGCTCTGGTGGGGTCGCGGCGCGCTCAGTCGCAGCGCCGGGCTCTCTTCAATGGCCCCGCGCTCGACCAGCCACGCGAAGTAGCCGCGCAGCGACGCGCGCCGGCGCGCGATCGACGAGCGCGCCTGACCGCGTTGGGTGAGGTGCGTGAGGTAGGCGCGCAGGTCGCGCCGCGTCACCGACGCCGGCCCCGACGCGCCGCGCTCGCTCGCCCACTCGACGAAGAGGGCGACGTCGGAGAGGTACGCGCGCTGCGTGGTCGCCGCGCGCTGGGTGACGCGCAGCGTTCGCGCGTACTCCTCTTGGCGCCAGGGGTTCTGCCCGTTGGCGACGCGGCCGGCCACCCACCAAGGCTAGTGACGCCGACCGCGTGAATCGCTGCTCACTAGCCTGTGGCGCAAGGAGGTCCCGTGCCGCGCATCCTCATCGTCGAGGACGACGATCACATCCGAACCGCGCTACGCCTCTTGTTCGAGGGCGAGGGCTTCGACGTCGATGACGCGCCGAGCGGCGAGGTTGGCGTCGCGCTCTTCGCGCGCATGGCCGCCGACGCGGCGATCGTCGACGTCATGTTGCCGGGGATGTCGGGCTTCGAGACCTGCCAGGCGCTGCGCGCGGTGAGCGACCTGCCGATCGTGATCGTCTCGGCGCGCGTGGAGACCGCCGACGTGGTGCTCGGACTCGAGTCCGGCGCCGACGACTACGTGACGAAGCCCTTCGCCCCCGAAGAGCTCGCCGCGCGCGTGCGCGCGCACCTGCGGCGCCGGCCCGACAAGGGCGCCCACGCGTTCACCCTCGGTGACCTCAAGGTCGTGCCCGACGAGGGGGTCGTGCGCCGCGGCGACGGCGCCGAGCTCCACCTCACGTCCACCGAGTTCCGTCTGCTGATCGACCTGGCGCAGGTCAACGGCCGGGTGCTGAGCCGCGAGGACCTCTTAGAGCGCGTCTGGGGCTACGACTACTTCGGCGACAGCCGACTGGTTGACGTGCACATCCGCCGGCTGCGCACCAAGATCGAGCCCGACCCGGCCAATCCGATCTACCTGGTGACGGTGCGGGGCGCGGGCTACAAGCTGGTGCACTAGTGCCGCGCAGGAGCCTGCGCCTGCGCCTGCTCGTCACCTTCGGGCTGAGCGCGCTCGTCCTGTCGTCGCTCTTCGCGTCGCTCACCTACTTCGGGGTGCGCCACGTGCTCGTGGGCGATCAGCACAGCACCGACCTGCGCGAGGGCTTCGTCAACGCCGCGCTGATCCGCTCGACCCTCTACGCGTCGCCCCCCGCGCTGCCCGCGCTGCTCAACTCGATCGAGCAGGCGACGACCTCCAACGTGCTGGTGCGCACCCACAACCAGTGGCTCAGCCGCAGCCGCGGCGCGGTCGCCGCCGACGTGCCGGCCGAGGTCCTCAGCGTCGTCGACAAGGGACACGCCGCCAGCGAGACCATCGAGGTCAACGGCTCGCTGCTCTTCGTGGTCGGCGTGCCCGTGCCAGCGGTCGAGACGCGGGTCTTCGAGATCTTCCAGCTCGACCCCCTCGAGCACACCCTGCGCGTGCTGCTCCTCCTGCTCACGACCGGCGCGCTCGCGGTCTCGCTCATCGGCCTGGGCGCGGGGCTGTGGGTCAGCCGGCGAGCGGTGCGCCCGCTCGAGCGCGTGTCGCGGGCCGCGGCGCTGATCGCCGAGGGCGAGCTCACGACGCGACTACCCGTCACCCAGGCCGACCGCGAGGTCCAGGCGCTCACCGAGTCCTTCAACGCGATGGTGAGTCGACTCGTCGAGCGAATGGAGCGTGACGCGCGATTCGCGAGCGACGTGAGCCACGAGCTGCGCAGCCCGCTGACCACGCTCACCACGACCGCGTCGGTGCTCCAGGCCCACCGCGACGAGCTCTCGCCCGCGGCCCAGGAGAGCCTCGACCTGCTCGTCGCGGACCTCGAGGTCTTCCGCGGCCTGGTCGAGGACCTCTTAGAGATCGCCCGCTCCGACGCGGGCGCGACGACCCACGTCATCGAGACCGTGCCCGCGGTCGAGCTCGTGCGCCAGAGCGTGCGCTCGGCGGCCCAGCGCCACGGCCTCGCCGAGCCCGAGGTCGTCGTCGCCCCGGGGTCGCTCGACGCGCGCGTGGCGGTCGACCGGCGACGCTTCGAGCGCGTGATGACCAACCTCATCGTCAACGCCCATCAGTACGGCGGCGGCGCGGTCACGGTGCGTGTCACCAACGCCAACGGGTCACTCACCATCGACGTCGACGACTCGGGGACGGGCATCGCGGTCGAGGAGCGCGAGCAGGTCTTCCAGCGGTTCTTCCGCGGCCGCGCCGCCCACGACCGCTCCATGGCCCGCGGCACCGGGCTCGGGCTCGCGCTGGTGCGCGACCACGTGACGAGCTTCGCCGGGACGATCGTCGCCACCGAAAGCCCCGAGGGCGGCGCGAGGTTCGAGATCGTGCTGCCCGTGCGCGAGGAGGCCCCCGCGTGAGGTGGCGGGCCCTCGCGCTCATCGGGGCCGCGCTCGCGCTGTCGGGCTGCACGCTCGTGACCACGGGGTCAACGCCGGCCGTGGTCCAGCGCTCGGACGTGCCCTTCGGCCTGCTCAAGGCGACGATCCCGGGGACCAACGGCGGGCGGGTGCGCTTCGTGACCCAGCCGATCTACGTGGTCGACGCGACCGGCCACCACCTCGCGCCGACGTCGAGGATCGTGCCCTCGCCCCCCACGCTCGACTCGGTCCTCCACGAGCTCATCCTCGGCCCCACGGCGATCGAGGCCTCGGCGGGCTACACCAGCGCGGTGCCCAAGGACCTCGTCATCCTCCAGGCGACGCTCAAGCACGGCGTCGCGGTCGTCGCGCTCGCCAAGCCCCTGTCGTCTCTGTCGCGCACGACCGAGGTCCTCGCGCTCGGTCAGTTGGTCTTTACCGCGCGGGCGGTGGGCGCGGTCAACGGCGTGCAGGTCACGGTCGCGGGAATCCCCGAGAAGCTCCTGCTCCCCAGCGGCGCGACCACGGTCACCGCGACCGGGGCCGACGAGCGATCCCTGCTCAACCCCTGACCGGCGCGGGCCGGGTTGCGGGGGCCGACCAGAGGTGCTCGAGGTCGTAGTACTCGCGCGCCGACTCGTCAAAGACGTGCACGATGACGTCGCCGTAGTCGAGCGCGACCCACTCCCCCTCGGTGAGGCCCTCGACGTGGGTCGGGCGCACCCCGAGCGCCGCGTCGACGCGGCGCTCGACCTCGTCGGCGAGGGAGCGCACCTGTCGGTCGGTGCGCCCCGACGTGACGACGAGCGCGTCGAAGGTATCGACCACGCCGCGCAGGTCGAGCACGACGGGGTCGAGCCCGAGCTTCTCGTCGGCGGCGGCCATCGCCGCGCCCGCGACGGCGGTGACAAAACTGCTCTGGGGTCCGCGACCGAGGCCGCCCCCGATCACCGACTCACTCAGCGCAGAACCTCACTCAGTGCGACGCTCCTAGGACAACGAGCGCGACGGCGAAGGGAGCCGCGAGTCCGACCACGCCCACCAGCGCCCAGCGCTGACGCGAGCGGCGGCGCTGGGAGCGCCCTGGCGCGGGGGTCGCAGCGACGAGACGGGTCGACGTGTGCGAAGTGAGGTCGAAGGCCCGAACCGCCATGACGCGCTTACCTTAGCCTCGGTAGCTCAGGTAGAGCGGAACCACCTCGTCGGGCCGCAGGTCGCCGAGGTCGAGGGACTCGGGCGCGAGGTCGCGAATATACGTGCTGGACAGGTCGACGGGCTCCATGGGAACCTCGTAGCCCCGCCAGCCCGGGGCGAGGTCGCCCCGCCCGCCCGGTCGCGGCACCACGCCGACGCGCACCAGCGACGCGAGCTCGTCGGCGTCGTGCCAGCCCACGAGCTGGTCGGCCAGGTCGGCGCCGATGAGCAGGTCGACCTCGTCGAAGTCGCCCAGCAGCTCGCGCACCGTGTCGATCGTGTAGGTCGGACCCGAGCGCACGAGCTCGCGGTCCGAGACCTCCACGAGGTCGAGGCCCTCGAACGCCGCGCGCGCCATCGCGAGGCGCGCCGGCGCGGGCAACAGGTCGCCCTGCCCGCGCTTGGAGTACGGGTCGCCCGCGACGGTCACTTCCAACAGGTCGAATCGGTTCATGCGCGCCGCGGCGCGCAGCACGGCCACGTGGCCCCGATGCGGCGGGTTGAACGTGCCCCCGAAGAGGCCGACGCGCGTCGGCACTCGCCCACCCTAGGTCGCGACCGACGTGGCTTTCTCTAAAACATACGCTTGGTCAATGG
>JBOGFU010000066.1:0-2404 GCA_050743545.1 Acidimicrobiales bacterium
CCTGCTCTACGCCAAGCCCGATGCCACCGAGGTCGAGCTGCGTGAGGCTCTCGAGGCCGCCCAGATCCTCCCTCTGGTCGACAGCCTCCCAGACGGGCTCGACACGATGGTGGGCGATCGTGGCTACCGGCTCTCGGGGGGCGAGAAGCAGCGCGTCGCGCTCGCGCGCCTGCTGTTAAAGGCCCCCCACGTCGTCGTGCTCGACGAGGCGACCGCGCACCTCGACGCCGAGAGCGAGTTCCTAGTCCAGCGCGCGCTCGACGAGACGATGTCGGAGCGCACGTCGCTCGTCATCGCGCACCGCCTGTCGACTATCCGCAACGCCGACCAGATCCTGGTCGTCGACGACGGCGCGATCGTCCAGCGCGGCAGCCACGCCCAACTCCTCGCCGCGGGCGGGCTCTACCGCGACCTCTACGAGACTCAGTTCGCGACCCAGGCCACCTAGCCCATCGCGTGGGCGCCGCCGTCGACGTGGATCACCGACGCCGTGGTCCCGCGCATGAGCGGCGAGAGCAGGGCGACGGCGGTGTCGGCGACCGCGGACGAGTCGTGGACGTCCCAGCCGAGCGGCGCTCGCTCGCCCCAGGTGTCCTCGAAGACCGAGAACCCGGGGATCGACTTGGCGGCCATGGTGCGGACCGGTCCCGCGGCGAGCATGTTGACCCGAATCCGGTCGGCGCCGACCTCGCGCGCGACGTAGCGGCCTAAGGACTCCAGCGCGGCCTTCATCACGCCCATCCAGTCGTACATCGGGTAGGCGCGGGTCCCGTCGAAGTCGAGCGCGACCACCGATGCGCCGCCCAGCGCGTCGCTCTTGGCGAGCAGGGGCCGAAACGCGCCGACCAGCGCGGCGAGTGAGTACGTCGACACGTTCATCGCCGTCGCGACGTCGTCGAAGGGGGCGACGAACATCCCCGAGCCGAGGCAGCTCGGCGGCGCGAAGCCGATCGCGTGGACCAGGCCGTCGAGGCGGCCGAAGCGAGCCTCGACCTCGACGACCGCGGCGGCGACCTGGTCGGGGTCGGTCACGTCGAGCTCGATGACCTCGCCGACGTCGCCGAGCTTGCGCGCGGTGCGACGGGTGATCGACGTGCCCCGCCCCGCGCCCGAGAGCGCGATCGTCGCGCCCTCTTCGAGCGCGCGACGCGCGATGCCGAAGGCCAGCGAGTCGTCGGTGAGGACGCCGGTGACGAGCACTCGGTGTCCCGCGAGCAGCGCCATGTTGTTAGCGTAACCGTGGGTCACGACGGGGAGAGGCGAGATGACGACGTTCGGCATCGTGGGTGGCACCGGCCCCGCGGGGCGCGGGCTCGCCGCGCGCTTGGGCGCCGCGGGCCACGGTGTCGTCATCGGCAGTCGCGACGCGCAGCGCGCCGCGCTCGTCGCCGCGGCGCTCGGGTCGCCGCTCATCGCCGGGGGGTCCAACGCCGACGCCGCGGGCGCCGACGTCGTCGTCGTCGCGACGCCCTGGGAGTCCGCGGTCGCCACGGTGAGCGCGCTCGCCGAGCAGTTGACCGGCAAGGTCGTCATCTCCATGGTCAACGCGATGGCCCGCGAGGGCCGCGAGCTCGTGCCGATCTATCCGCCGCGCGGGTCGATGACCGCGGAGGTCGCCGCGGCGCTGCCCAACGCCACGGTCGTGGGCGCGTTCCACCACCTGCCCGCGGCCCAGATGGAGGACCTCAACAGCGGTCTCGACGCGGACGTCATCGTCGTGGGCGACGACCCCGCGGCGCTCGACCTGGTCGCCGGGATGATCAGCGGGCTGCCCGGGCTGCGCGGCGTCGCCGCGGGGTCGCTCGCGCTCGCGGGCGCGGTCGAGGCCTTCACCGCGGTGTGCGTGTCGGTCAACATCCGTCACCGCGCGCACAGCTACGTGAGGCTCGCGGGTCTCTAGGTCGTGCGACTCTTCGATACCGCCCGACGCGGGGTCTACCCCCTGGACGCGGGGCCCGTGGTCACGATGTACACGTGCGGGATCACGCCGTACGACTCGGCCCACCTCGGCCACGCGTTCGTCTACCTGACCTTTGACGTCATGCAGCGCCGCCTGCGCGACGCGGGCCACGAGACCCGCTGCGTGCGCAACGTGACCGACGTCGACGACGACATCCTCGGCAAGGCCCGGGAGCTCGGCGTCCACTTCTTGGACCTGGCCGCCGAAGAGATGGGCCGGTTCGACTCCGACATGCGGGCCCTCGGCCTGCTGACCCCCTACCGGGAGCCGAGGGCCACCTCGGCCATCCCCGACATCCTCTCCCTGATAGGCAAGGTGCTGGACGCCGGCTACGCCTACCAGGCCGGCGGGGCCGTCTACTTCAGCGTCGCCGCTGAGCCCCGGTTCGGCCGCATCAGCCACCTTGATCGGGCCGACATGCTGGCCCTGGCCGCCGAGCGGGGC
>JBOGFU010000067.1:0-7844 GCA_050743545.1 Acidimicrobiales bacterium
GTCGGGGGCCGGCGCAGGCTCGGCCCGTAAGGTACGTGCGTGACGACCCCCGTGCCCACCCACCTCGCCACCACGCTCGGCGCGCTGCGCGCGTCGGGCTGGACCAGCCGCCGCGTGCGCGACGAGATGCACGCCAACCTCGAGGCGCGACTCTCCGCGGGCCAGCCGCTCACGTCGAGCGTGCTGGGCTACGAGGACACCGTGCTGCCCCAGCTCGAGACCGCGCTGCTCGCGGGCCACGACGTCATCCTGTTGGGCGAGCGCGGCCAGGCCAAGACACGACTGATCCGCTCGCTGGTCGAGCTGCTGGACGAGTGGCTCCCGGTGCTGGCCGGTAGCGAGGTCCGCGACGATCCCTTCGCGCCGATCAGCGCGTTTGGCGTCGACCTCGTCCAAGAGTTGGGCGACGACGCGCCGATCGCCTGGGTGCACCGAGACCAGCGATTCGCTGAGAAGCTCGCGTCACCCGACACGTCCATGGCCGACCTCATCGGTGAGGTCGACCCGATCAAGGTCGCGGGCGGGCTCTTCCTCGACGACCCGCGCGCGCTCTCCTACGGCCTCGTGCCCAAGTCCAATCGGGGCATCTTCGCGATCAACGAGCTCCCCGACCTCGCCGAGCGGATCCAGGTGGGCCTGCTCAACGTGCTCGAGGAGCGCGACGTGCAGATCCGCGGCCACCTGGTGCGACTCGAGCTCGACGTGATGGTCGTGGCCACCGCCAACCCCGAGGACTACACCAATCGCGGGCGGCTCATCACGCCGCTCAAGGACCGCTTCGGGTCCCAGATCCGCACCCACTACCCCGCCGAGATCGCGACCGAGGTCGCCATCGTCCACCAGGAGGCCGTGCTGCCGCGCACCGAGCGCGAGATCATCGTGCCCTGGTTCATCGACGACGTCGTGTCGCGCGTGAGCCACGTCGCGCGCCAGAGCCACGTCATCTCCCAGCGATCGGGGGTCTCGGTTCGCCTGTCGATCGCCAACTACGAGACCGTCGTGGCGAGCGCGCTGCGGCGCGCGCTGCGCACGGGCGACGCGACGGTGGTGCCGCGCGTGAGCGACCTCGCCGCGGTCGTCCCCTCGTCCCAGGGCAAGATCGAGCTCGACGCGATGGACGACGCCGACACCGACCAGGTGATCGAGGCGCTGGTCTCGCTCGCGCTGCGCCAGTGCTTCACCCAGCACGTGGTCCTCGACGAGGCCGCCGAGATCGTCGAGTCCTTCCAGGGCGAGGTGTTGGTTCACACCGGCGACGACCTGCCCGACGCGGACTACCTCGACGTGCTCGCCGCGCTGCCCGCGCTCGACGCGCCCGTGCGCCGAGTCGCCGGGGCCGACGCGAGCGACGGCGAGCTCGCCGCGGCGACCGAGTTCGTGCTCGAGGGCCTCTACCTCACCAAGCGACTGGCCAAGGACGCGTCGGGGGCGCGCGCCCTCTACCGAGCCCGGACTCGTTAGTGGCCGTCCGCTACGGCTTTCGCTCGCGCGGCGACGGTGACGACTTCGACGACCTCGACCCCGACGAGCTCCTGAGACTGCTCGCCGACGACTACATGGAGAGCGGCGACCTGGACGACGCGATGGACCGACTGCTGCGCGAGGGCTTCGTCACTCGTGACGGCCAGCGCGTCGAGGGGCTGCGCGACCTCTTGGAGCGAGCGCGCGCTCGCCGACGCGACCTCGAGCGCGAGGCCGATCCCGACGGCGAGCTCGCCAAGTATCGGGACCGCGTCGCCGACATCGAGGCCACCGAGGACGCCGAACTCGACGAGATGATGGCCGACGCGCTGGCCTCGGGCGACGAGCGTCGCGTCGACGTGACGCGCGACGTCGTGGACCAGCGACGCCTCCAGCGCGAGCTCATGAGCGACCGGCTGGGGGAGCGCCTGGCCCAGCTCAGCGAGTACGAGTTCGTGTCGTCGGACGCGCGCGAGGAGTTCGAGCGACTGATGGACGAGCTGCGCGCCGACGTGCTCAGCACCTACTTCGAGCAGGCCCGGGAGTTCCTCGGCTCACCCGACCCCGAGGCGCTCGCGCGAATGCGCGAGATGATGGACGCGCTGTCGACGATGATCGAGCAGGACCGACGCGGCGAGCCCCCCGACCCGAGCTTCGAGAGCTTCATGGAGCGCTTCGGGGAGTTCTTCCCCGGGGCGCAGAGCCTCGAGGACGTCGTCGCCATGATGGCCGAGCGCGCCGCGGCCGCCGAGGCGATGTTTAACTCCCTGTCGGCCGAGCAGCAGGCCGAACTGCGCGGGCTCTTCGACTCGATGATGGGAGACATGGATCTCGACTTCGCCCTGTCTCGCCTGGTGTCGAACCTGCGCCAGGCGGCCCCGGACCTCGACTGGGGCCGCGCGCACCGCCTGCGCGGAGAGTCCCCGACGTCGTTTTCTCGTTCGACGTCGGTCGCCGAGCAACTCGGCGAGTTGCGTGGCCTCGAGGAGTTCCTCGGTCGCAGCCACGCCGCCCAGCAGCTGCCCGAGGTCGACGTCGACGCGGTGCGCGCGCACCTGGGCGACGACGCCGCGCGTCACGTCGAGCGCCTCGCGCGCGCGGTGCGCGCGCTGCGCGACCGGGGCTTCGTGGACCGCGAGGGGACCAGGATGACCCTCACGCCCAAGGGCGTGCGCCAGGTCGGGCTGGGCGCGCTGCGCGACCTGTTCGCCCAGCTGCACGACTCGCCCGCGCTGGGTGAGCACCGCGAGTCGTCGGTGTCACGCGGCGGCGACCGTGAGGAGACGAGCCGCGCGTGGGCGCCGGGGGAGCCCTTCAGCCTCCACCTAGGCGCGACGCTGCGCAACGCCGTGCTGCGCCAGGGCCCGGGAACGCCGGTGCGCCTGCACCCCGACGACTTCGAGGTCGAAGAGTACGAGTCGACCCGGCGCGCGTCGACGGTCTTCGCCATCGACTTGTCACTTTCGATGGCCATGCGCGACAACCTGGTGCCGGCCAAGAAGATGGTCCTCGCGCTGACCCAACTCATTCGCGGGAAGTTCCCCCGCGACTTCGTCGCGGTCGTCGGCTTCGGCGAGACCGCTCGCGAGCTGCGCGTCGAGGACGTGCCCGCGCTCGCGATCGACTACAACTACGGCACCAACCTCCAGCACGCGCTCGCGCTGTCGCGCCACCTGATGCGCCACCAGCGTGGCGAGAAGCAGATCGTCGTCGTGACCGACGGCGAGCCGACCGCCCACCTCACCGACTCGGGTGAGCCCTTCTTTTCCTGGCCACCCGTGCGCGAGACCCTGGAGCGAACCATGGCCGAGGTCCTGCGCTGCACGTCGGCGGGGATCGCGATCAACATCTTCGCGCTGGACATCGAGCGCAGCCAGTTCCCCTTCGTCGAACAGATCGCCAAGGTGAACGGCGGGCGAACGTTCTACACCGACGTCGACGACCTCGGGCGCTACGCCCTCGACGACTTCGTGCGCCACCGCCGCGCCGGCTGACCCCAAAACCCAGGAAACTGAGGGTTTTCTCCGGTTCCATTTGCATTTTCCCCGTTTTCCCGGCACAATGACACCGTTGTAATTACAGCGGTGGCGGGGCCGTGGACGGGGAGGGCGTGTCATGGAGATCATTGAGCTGCTGAGCGGCCTGGAGGACCGGGGCTGGCAGGCCCGCTCCAACTGCATGGGCGTCGACCCCGACCTCTTCTTTCCCGAGCGCGGGGCGTCGACCCGTGAGGCCAAGGAGGTCTGCCGGGGCTGCGTGGTGCGTGAGGAGTGCCTCGAGTTCGCCCTCGACAACGGCGAGAAGTTCGGCATCTGGGGCGGCATGAGTGAGCGCGAGCGCCGCCGCCTTCGCCGCGCGAGGGCCCTCGAGCGCCGGGCCCAGGCCAGCTAGCTCCCGAGTCGCGCCTCGATCGTTGCGTCGTCGCTGAGCCCCAGTTCTTCGAGGCGTCCCGGATCCTCGGCCTCGACGAGTGCCCGAGGAGCCAGCCCGACCAACTCGGCGTGGTCAATCGCCTCCGGCCCTTCGAGGAGCCGCTCGACCTGGTCGTACAGCGCGGAGGGGCGGGCCCGGGTGACGTCGACCAGGTTGCAGCTCACCTGGACGTCCTCTCCGACCTCGAAGCCCAGCGCGCGCACGCTGGGTGAGCGCACCGCGCCGGCCAACGCCCGCGCGCGCTCGAGCGAGGTGTCGCGCAGCCAGAGGTTCCACGCGACGAGGATCCCCCGGGCGCCCACGGCGACGGCCCCGCGCGACTCGGACGCGGTGTCCGGGCCGGCGTCGGGGGCGACGTCGCGAAAGGCGCCACGGCGCACCTCGGGCAGGGTCCTCGTCGAGCCGTCGGCCAAGGGCCCGTAGAGAAAGACCGGGACGGACTGGTCCTCGGCGAACCACCGCGCGGCCTCGTCGCGCAGGCGCACGGCGTCGGCCGGATCCTCGTCGCTGAGCGCCACGAAGGGCACCACGTCGACCACGCCAAAGCGAGGGTGGGCGCCGTTGTGGCGGCGCAGGTCGATCCGCTGATACGCGGTCGCGGCGAGGGAGTGCAGGTCGTCGACCAGTGGACCCTCCTCGTTAATCAGCGTGAAGACCGAGCGGTGGTGGTAGCGGTCACGGTGGCGGTCGCGCAGGCTCGCCCCGGCGGCGCGGCTGAGCTGCTCGAGCACCGGAAGGTCGCGACCCTCCGAGACGTTGACGACGCACTCGAACACGCGGCGAGGCTAGCGGCGAAGAACCTCGCGACTAGGGAAGGTCGGGGGTCGCGCGCGAACGGCGGCGGGCTCGAGCAATCCGGCGACGCTCGCGCTCGGACTTCCCGCCCCACACGCCGTGGTCGACGTGGTTGTCGATCGCGTACTCGAGGCACTGGTCGGCGACCGGGCAGGTGGCGCAGATGCGCTGGGCCTTGATGACCCCGAGGCCGTCGCGCGGGAAGAAGACCCCGGCTGGGTACTCCCGGCACTTTCCGTCGGCCATCCACTCCGTGCCCACGCCACCCCCTTGTGGTCTGGGGCTCACCATAGCGACGAGTCGTCGGGGGTACGCGTCTCGCGCGTTGCGGTTCGGTTACGTTTCGACGGGGCTCGCGGGGGCCGACGCGGCTCGCCCTTGGGGGAGTTGGCGGGTGAACAGGTAGAATGGTCGCTGCCGAACGAGGAGCGCAGTGAGCCACATCCCCAGCACCGAGCCGATCGAGATCACCGATCCGGTGGGTCACGTCCAGGTCGTCTACCTCGGGCCCGTGGCGCCGCACTGGGAGTGCCGCATGGTCTTCGGCGACGAGGAGCAGATCCAGGCCTTCGTCGACCGGATCGACGCGCGCCTGCGCTTCCTGCCGCCCCACGACCCCCAGTTCCGACGCAATCGCGAGCGCGTCAACCGCGACGCCGAGCGCGAGAATCTCCTGGTCGAGTGGAACCTCGGCTACGAGGAGGAGACGGCCTAGGCCAACGGCGAGGTCGTGACCCGCCCGTACCACGCGGCGGGGTCCCCCAATTCCGCGTCGCTCGGCAGGCCGTCGACGCGCAGCAGCGCGCTGAAGGCCTCGAGCCCGTGGCCGTCGGCGATCGCCGCGACGAAGTCGTGGGCGCGGTCGTGGTGCGCCCCCTGGGTCGAGATCCCGAAGAGCGCCGCCGCGGCGTCCTCGCCGCGCGCGTCGCTGCGACGGTGGCGTCGGTAGGCCTCGACGAGCGCCGGGCGCGGTCCCAGGAGCGCCGTCGTTATCTGGTGGGCCGCGGCGTCGAAGAACGCGTGGAGCGCCGCGGTCGCGGCGTTGAGGGCTCGCGTCGCGGCCGACTCCTCGGGCACGGTGATGCCCTCTAAGAGCGCCGCCGGGTTCTCCACCAACGCCGACAGGTCCTCGGGGTCGACCATGCTCGTCAGCCGGTCGAGCAGGTCCCCCTGGGCGGCCGCGGCCTCGCGCACGCCGTCGAGCAGGAGGGCTCGCAGCGCGTCACCGGTACCCGGTTGGGCCAGGACGATCGAGGCCACGAACTCCTGGGCGAGCGCGAAGACGTAGACGTCGTCACGCTCGAGCGACCAGGACTCGGCGAAGGACGCGAGGTTGTTCACGACGAGCAGACGCTCATCGCTGGCTCGAGGTAGAGCGAGCGCGGCCAGCGACCACGCGCGTTCGGTGAAGTGTCCGGCGACCGACCCCATCTGAAAGCCGGCGAAGAGCGGACCGAGCACGGCGATCATCTGAGCGACCATCGCCCCCTCGGGCAGGTCGAGATCGGGGGCGGGCGTCGGGCGGGTCACCAGCGGCGCGACGAGGGGTCGCCACTGGGCGAGCGCCGCGGTGGCCAGCGCCGAGCGATTGACCCCGGTGACGCTCGGCTCGCGAGCGACCGAGAAGAGCGCGTCGGCGTGGCGTTCCACCAGCGGCGCCAACTCCTCGAGGCGTTGACGCTCCGCGGGCAGGGGGTTGGGGTCGCCGTCGCCGCCGCGCGCGATGGTGAGCGCCATTTGCGTCGCGGTGTCGAACCACGCGTCGGGACCTTGCTGGCCGAGGACGTTAAAGATGTCGCCGAAGAGGCCTCCGAAGGGGCTGTCGCTCACCCCACCAACCTAAAGGGCGCAGGCGAGGATGACCGCGGTGTGGCGCGTCGCGGCCCCTCGCAGGAAGGTGACGTGAACCCACGATCCCGCGGGCGTGAGGTAGAGGACCGTGAGGAGCCGGTCCCAGCTGTCGATGTGGTGGTTGGCGATGCGCACGACGACGTCGCCGGGTCGCAGGTGGCCCGTCGAGGGACCCTTGGCCGCGACCGCCGACACGAGAGCCCCGCCGCCCTGGGCCGTCGAGCCACGCACGTCGAGGCTGGAGTGGCACCCATCGCCCGTCGCGACGATGCGCGCCACGCGCGCGACGAAGGTCGCCGAGTACCACCGCTGATTCGCCGAGAGGATCGCCACCACCGCGCCGTGGGGGCTGATGGCAATCGCGCCGGTGAGGCCGTTGAGGTTCCAGTTCGACGCGGTGGACAGGTAGCTCACCACCCCGTTGGCGGTGAGGCTCGGATCTCCCAGCGTCGTCTGCGCCCACGCGAATTTGAGCGGCGCGCTCACGCTGGTCACGATTGGCGACACCGCGAGGACGGACGCGGTCGCCGGCATCGCGGCGAAGCGAGGGGCGGGAACGTTGACGCCGAGGCGAACGATCGAGAGGCCCAAGGTGTCGTCGTGTCCGATGAACGTGACCTTGACGCGCGGGATCGTCGGCGTCGACGCGACCAGCAGCGCCCCCGCGGGGATGGGCGTCGTCGTCACCGCGAGGTGGTCGGGTAGGACCATCGCGGCCACGGTGTTGACGTGGCCGGGTTCGGTAATCGTGAGGTCGACGGTTCGGGCCGCGGCTTGGCGAGCCTCGCTCGGGAGGCGTGCGAGCGACGTGACGACGTGGGCGGCCATGTCGTTGTTAACCGTGGGCGCGCCGCGGGTCGACGCGAGACCGGCGCCGCCCAACGCGAGCGCGACGACCATGAGTGTGGCCACGCCTCGCGCGAGCCGCGAGCGTACGCTCTTGCGAGTCTCGGCGAGCGAGTCGAAATTCGGGAGCTCACTCGGGTGAAGCCACGCGCGACCCTCGATCGGCGGAGGGTCGGGGTGACGGCGCCAGGGGAGCCACGCCATAGTCCGCGACACCCAACCCATGGTCAACCAGGCTAGTTAGGGGTCTTTGGCCCAAACTGGTCGCTCTAACATCGTGGGCCATGGCCACGGACGTTGCGCTCGACGTGGGCACCGGGTGGACGCGCCTCGCGACCCGCGACCACGGCCTGATCTTCAACGAGCCGACGGTCGTCGCGATTGACACCCGCTCGGGGGCGGTCGTGGAGCTTGGCCACGGCGCGCTGGACCTGGTCGCGCGCACGTCGCGCCACGTC
>JBOGFU010000068.1:0-7234 GCA_050743545.1 Acidimicrobiales bacterium
GGCGGTCGCGACCGCCCTGCGCGAGGCCCACGAGGAGGTCGACCTCGACCCGGCCGCGGTGCGGCCGCTGACCTGGCTGACGCCGATCGCGACCTTCGCGTCCGGGTCGTCGATCTGGCCAATTGTGGGCGTGCTCGAGCGTCCCCCGACCCTGACCCCCGACCCGCGCGAGGTCGACCGGGTCTTCAGCGTGGCGCTACGCGACCTGGTCGCCGACGGCGCGTTCGTCGAGGAGCGGTGGCGTCGTGACGACCCGCGCCCGGGCACCGACGACGACGGCTTCTTCCCGATCTACTTCTTCCGCGTCCCGGGCGACCTCATCTGGGGGGCCACCGCGCGCGTGCTCACCGAGCTCGCGTGCGTCGCGTTGGACGTCGACTGGCCCGACGCGGGGCGGCGCTGGGGCTGACCGCCAGTAGATTGGTGGCTACCCCAGGACCGCGGAGGAGCCATGGCGGAGGTCGAGATCGGCATTTACAAGTCGGCGCGACAGGCGTACGGCTTCGACGATATCGCGATCGTGCCCTCGCGCCGGACCCGGGACCCCGAGGACGTCGACATCTCGTGGCAGATCGACGCCTACAAGTTCGAGCTGCCCCTGCTCGGCTCGGCGATGGACGGCGCGATCTCGCCGGCGACCGCGATCGAGCTCGGGCGCCTGGGCGGGCTCGGCGTGCTCAACCTCGAGGGGCTGTGGACGCGCTACGAGGACCCGACGCCGCTCTTTGACGAGATCCGCGAGCTCGACGACGACAAGGCGACCGCGCGGATGCAGCAGATGTACCTCGAGCCGATCAAGCTCGAGCTCGTCGCCGAGCGGATCCGCCAGATGAAGGACGCGGGCATCGTGACCGCGGCGTCGGTCACCCCCCAGCGCACCGAGTGGATGGCCAAGACCATCATGGACTCGGGGCTGCACATCCTGGTCATCCAGGGCACCGTGGTCTCGGCCGAGCACGTCTCAAAGACCGTCGAGCCGCTCAACCTCAAGCGCTTCATCCGCGACTTCGAGACCCCCACGATCGTCGGTGGCTGCGCGAGCTACCAGGCCGCGCTGCACCTCATGCGCACCGGCGCCGCGGGGGTGCTGGTGGGGGTGGGCCCGGGCAACGCGTGCACGTCGCGCGGGGTCCTCGGGATCGGGGTCCCCCAGGCGACCGCGATCGCCGACGTCGCGGGCGCGCGCATGCGTCACCTCGACGAGACCGGCGTCTACGTCCACGTGATCGCCGACGGCGGGATGAGCCGCGGCGGCGACATCGCCAAGGCGATCGCCTGCGGCGCCGACGCGGTCATGATCGGCTCGCCGCTCACCAGCGCGGTCGAGGCGCCCGCGCGCGGGTTCCACTGGGGGATGGCGACCTTCCACCCCACGCTGCCGCGCGGCACCCGCGTGCGCACCCAGGTCCGCGGCACGCTCAAGGAGATCCGGCTCGGCCCGGCCCACGAGAACGACGGGCGCCTCAACCTCTTCGGCGCGCTGCGCACGTCGATGGCCACCTGCGGCTACGAGACCCTCAAGGAGTTTCAGAAGGCCGAGATCATGCTCGCCCCCTCGCTGCAGACCGAGGGCAAGGCCCTGCAGCGCTCCCAGGGCGTGGGCATGGGCCATTGAGCGACGTCCTCGTCGTCGACTTCGGCGCCCAGTACGCCCAACTGATCGCCCGCCGGGTCCGCGAGGCCCACGTCTACTCCGAGATCGTCCCGTCGACGATCACCGCCGCCGAGGTCGCCGCGCGCGCGCCGGGCGCGATCATCCTCTCGGGCGGTCCCAAGTCGGTCTACGAGACCCCCGCGCCGACCCTCGACCCGGCGATCTACGGGCTCGGCGTGCCGATCCTGGGGATCTGTTACGGCGCGCAGCTCATGGCGAGCCAGCTCGGGGGCGAGGTCGCGCGCACCGGCGGTGGTGAGTACGGGCGCACCGAGTTGCGGCGTGCGCCGGGTGCGTCCGATCTCATGGACGGTTGGGGAACGACGACCTGCTGGATGAGCCACGGCGACGCGATCGCCGAGGTCCCCGACGGCTTCGCCGTGACGGCGACGACGCCCGGCTGCGTCGCGGCGATGGAGGACCGCGCGCGGCGGCTCCACGCGGTGCAGTTCCACCCCGAGGTCGGACACACCGAGCGGGGCCAGGAGCTCATCGCGAACTTCGTGCATCACGTCGCGGGCCTCGCGCCGACGTGGACCAACACGTCCATCATCGAGGACCAGGTCGCCGCAATCCGCGCGAGCGTCGGCGACGAGCGAGTGCTGTGCGCGCTGTCGGGCGGGGTCGACTCCGCGGTCGCCGCGGCGCTCGTGACCAAGGCGGTGGGACACCAGCTGACGTGCGTGTTCGTCGACACGGGGCTGATGCGCCAGGGTGAGGCCGACCAGATCGAGTCCACGTTCGTGCGCCAGTTCGGCGTCGACCTCATCCACGTCAAGGCCGCCGACCGCTTCTTCGACGCTCTCGCCGGGGTGACGGACCCCGAGGCCAAGCGCAAGGTCATCGGCGAGCTCTTCATCCGCGAGTTCGAACAGGTCGCGCGCGACCTCGCGGCCGGTGGCGCCGGCCCGCGCTTCTTGGTCCAGGGCACGCTCTAACCGGACGTCATCGAGTCGGGCTCGGGCCACGCGGCCAACATCAAGAGCCACCACAACGTCGGCGGGCTGCCCGAGGACCTCGCCTTCGACCTCATCGAGCCACTGCGCTCGCTCTTTAAAGACGAGGTCCGCCACGTCGGCGAGGAGCTCGGCCTGCCCGAGGAGATCGTCTGGCGCCAGCCCTTCCCCGGCCCCGGGCTGGGGGTGCGGATCGTCGGCGAGGTCACGCGCGAGCGCGCCGAGATCCTGCGCGCGGCCGACTTCGTGGTGGTCGACGAGATCCGCCGAGCGGGCCTCTACCGCGAGCTCTGGCAGAGCTTCGCGGTGTTACCGGCCGTGCGTACGGTGGGCGTGATGGGTGACGGCCGGACCTACGCGTACCCGATCATCATCCGGGCGGTGACGAGTGACGACGCGATGACCGCGGACTGGGCCCGGCTGCCCTACGACCTCGTCGAGCGCATCGCCAATCGACTCATCCGCGAGGTCGAGGGGGTCAACCGCGTGGCCCTCGACGTGACGAGCAAGCCGCCGGGCACCATCGAGTGGGAGTGATCCGCGACCCCTTCGCCGACGAGGCGCTCTTCGACGCGGTCGGCGCCAACGACACCGGGCTGGACCCGGACTCGCTGCTCGAGGGGCTCACGGGGCCCCAGCGCGCCGCGGTGACCCACCGCGGCGGCCCGCTGCTGGTCGTCGCGGGCGCGGGGTCGGGCAAGACCCGCGTGCTCACGCGGCGCGTCGCGCACCTGCTGGCGACCGGGGACGCCCGCGCGTGGGAGGTGCTCGCGATCACCTTCACCAACAAGGCCGCCGACGAGATGCGCCGCCGGGTGGTCGAGCTCGTCGGGCCCGACGCCCAGTCGATGTGGGTGTCGACCTTCCACTCGGCGTGCCTGAGGATGCTGCGCGCACACGCCGACGTGCTCGGCTACGCGCGCGGCTTCACGATCTACGACGCGGGTGACGCCGAGACCGCGGTCGAGCGCGTGATGAAGGAGCTCGGCCTCGACACCAAGCGCCTCAGCCCGCGCAGCGTCGCCGCGGCGATCTCGGGCGCCAAGAACGAGATGCTCGACGCCGCGGCCTACGCCGACGCGGCGCTCCACGACGGCCCGCTGGCGCGGCGCATCGCCGAGATCTACGCGATCTACGAGCAGCGACTGCGCCTGGCCAACGCGATGGACTTCGACGACCTGCTCGTCAACGCGGTGACGATGTTGCGCCGCGACGAGTCGGTGTTGGCCAGCTACCGCCAGCGCTTTCGCCACCTGCTGGTCGACGAGTTCCAGGACACCAACGGCGTGCAGAACGAGCTGGTCAGCATGCTCGCCGCCGAGCACCGCAACCTGTGCGTGGTGGGCGACGCCGACCAGTCGATCTATCGCTTCCGCGCGGCCGACGTGCGCAACATCCTCCAGTTCGAGCAGCGCTTCCCCGACGCCACGGTCATCGTGCTCGAGCAGAACTTCCGCTCGACCCAGACGATCCTCGACGCGGCCAACGCGGTGATCGCGAAGAACGTCGGGCGACGCGCGAAGAACCTCTTCACCGTCGGCGACGAGGGGGAGCGGATCCGCCTCTACCGCGCGGGCGACGAGTACGACGAGGGTCGCTGGGTGGCCAGCGAGCTGCGTCGCCTGCGCGTCGAGCACCACCTCGGCTGGAACCAGCTCGCGGTCTTCTACCGCACCAACGCCCAGAGTCGCGTGCTCGAAGAGGAGCTCCTGCGCGCGAGCGTGCCCTACCGCGTGATGTCCGGGATGCGCTTCTATGACCGCAAGGAGATCAAGAACGCCCTCGCCTACGCGCGCCTGATCGTCAACCCGCGCGACGAGGCGAGCGCGCGACGGGTCATCAACGATCCCAAGCGCGGCGTGGGCGCCGGCGCCCAGGCCAAGCTCGGCGCGTTCGCCGCCGAACACGGGCTGGCCTTCGCCGAGGCCGCGTCGAGCGCGCGCGCGGCCGGCCTCACCGGGCGCGCGCTCGCCGGCGCGGAGCGCTTCTCCTTCCTGCTCGACGAGCTGCGCGCGTTGGCCAACGACCTCACCCCGCGCGAGATGATCGACGTCATCGTGCGCGAGAGCGGCATGGGCGACGCCCTGCGCGCCGAGGCCACCGACGAGTCGCTGTCGCGCCTGGAGAACCTGGGCGAGCTCGCGTCCGCGGCGAGCCAGTACGACACCCTGCTCGACTTCGTCGAGCGCATGGCGCTGGTGTCCGACGCCGACCAGCTCGACGGCGACGCCGGCGCGGTGTCGCTGATGACCCTGCACATCGCTAAGGGCCTCGAGTACCCCGCGGTGGTGATCACCGGGCTCGAAGAGACGGTCTTCCCGCACCGTCGCGCGCTCGGCGACGACGACGAGCTCGAGGAGGAGCGCCGCCTCTGCTACGTCGGCATCACCCGGGCGATGCGCCACCTGGCCCTCACCCACGCGTGGACGCGCACGATGTGGGGCCAGCGACTCGACGCGATCCCCAGCCGCTTCCTCGGCGAGGTCCCCGCCGAGCTCGTCCACGACCTCTCCGCGACGCGCGGGCTGCGACAGGTCGAGCTCGAGGAGGGCTTCGTCGGGCGCGGCACCGACTTCACCGCGGGCCGGGCGTTCGGCACCGGCGCCGCGCCCCCGGTGCGCTCCACCGGGGCCGAGAGCCTCGGCCTCGTCGCCGGGGAGCGCGTCGTGCACGCGCGCTACGGGCCGGGGACCGTCACGCGCGTCGAGGGCACCGGTAGCCACGCGCGCGCCACGGTCACCTTTGACGAGCACGGCGCCAAGCAGCTCGTGTTGGCGATGACCCCGCTCACGCGCGAGGGGTAATTCGTTCGTAAGAATGCCTGGTCGGCGGGGCCGGGGGTCCGTCGGCGCCATGAGAGAATGGCTCTCCATGGTTCAGACGCGACCCGTCTACCGACCGCCGGCGCCGCCGAGCAGCCACCGCCTGGCGGCTCACGTCTACTGGCGCCGTCGCGCGCTCGTCCTGCTCGCCGGGGCCACCGTCGTCTACGGCGCCTACCTCGCCTCCACCCTCGCCTACGCGCTCCACAACCCCTCCTACGGAGTGTCCTCCCAGGCGCGCGCCGCCGAGTGGGGGCGTCAGCACGGCCTGGGCGGGGTGGTGACGTGGCTGGAGACCGAGTGGTACACGCACCACCCGGCCAAGGTCGGCGGCACGGTGTCGGACCGCTCGTTCGGCTCCGGCCCGACCCAGGTCAAGTTGCCCGCAAACGTTGAGCACCTAGCCGCGCCGGCCGACATCGTCTCGCCCGTCGCCCACCCCCTACCCGGCGAAGGCGTCTGGCACGTTGTGGGGCGGCGCACCGCGTCGGGCGCGCCGACCGTCTACGAGGCCTTCGTGCGCCCGGACCCCGTTCACACGAGCTACATCGTGGGGATCGCGTGGATGGACCCCACCCTGCTCAAGGCCGAGCTCTACTCCGGGTCGTCCATCCCCGGCGTCGGCGCCCCCTATCGCTACAGCGCGCCGATCAGCGCGTCGGCGTCGCGCGGGCTCGTCGCGGCGTTCAACGCGGGGTTCCGCATGCAAGACGCCAACGGCGGCTACTACATCCAGGGCCGCACCCTCATCCCCCTGCGCGCGGGCGCGGCGTCGGTGGTGATCTTCAAGGACGGGACGATGACCGTGGGCAAGTGGGGGCGCGACGTCACCATGAACAACCAGGTCGCCTCGGTGCGCCAGAACCTCGACCTCATCGTCGACAACTCCAAGGCCGTCGCGGGGCTCGCCAGCCAGAACACGGACAAGTGGGGCAAGACCCTCGGCGGCACCTTCAACGTCTGGCGTTCGGGGCTCGGGGTGACGGCCGACGGCGCGTTGGTCTACGTCGGCGGTCCCGCGCTCTCGATCAGCGACCTGGCCAACGTCATGGTGCGCGCGGGGGTCAAGCGCGGCATGGAGCTCGACATCAACACCGACTGGGTCCAGTACTCGGTGTACCACGGCCCCCTGGGTCAGGCGATCAACGGGGGCAACGGCACGAGCCTGCTGGGGCTCATGGACGGGACCGCGTCGCGCTACTTCGCGTCCTACTGGACCCGGGACTTCTTTACCATGAGCCTGCGGCCCAGCGAGCTCACGACCTCGACGACGACGACGACCGCGCCCTCGGGTTAGGCCCGCGCGGCGACGATTCGCCAGAGGGGCTCGGGCAGCGCGCGCAGCACCGCCGCGACGTAGCGCAGCGGCGGCGGGCACCACACCACCTTCGCGCCCACGGCGAGGCCCTTGACAATCGCGTCGGCGACCTGGTCGGGGGTCGACGAGAGGGGCGTGGGGGTGAGCCCCGCGGTCATCTTGGTGGCGACGAACGCCGGGCGCACGATGGTCAACGCCGCGCCCGTCCCCTCGAGCGACTCGGCGAGGCCGACGCAGACCCGGTCGAGGCCGGCCTTGGCGCCGGCGTAGAGGTAGAGGGAGCGTCGGACCCGCACCGCCGACAGCGTGGAGAGCACGACAATCCTCCCGCGTCCCTGGGCTACGAGTCGAGCGCGCACCGCGGCCAGCGCGGCGACCGGCCACGCGAAGTTGACCACCGCGGCCTCGCCCGCGAGCGCCGGGTCGTCTTCGTCGGCGCGCTGGTCGCCGAGGCGCCCGACCGCGAGGACCACGAGGTCGACCG
>JBOGFU010000069.1:0-1797 GCA_050743545.1 Acidimicrobiales bacterium
ACCGACATGGTGGGAAAGAACTTCCTCGACTTCGCCCACCCCAGCGAGGTTGACACCATCGCGACGCGGGTGCCGGGATCCGTGAACGACGCCCCCGCGCACTTCCGAGTCCGTCTTCGTACGTCCAACGATGCCTATCGCTGGGTCTCGGTCGTCGTGCGCGACGTGACGGACCCCGTCGATGGGGCGACGCTCCGGCTCGCCGCGTGGCGCGACGCCCAAGCCGACGTCGAGGGCGAGACCGCGCGCGACGAGTCAGAGGCGCGCTATCGACTCCTCGCGGAGAACGCGTCGGACGTGGTGACGCTCATCGACGAGCGCAGCCGCTTCGCGTGGATCTCCCCGTCGGTGTACGACGTGGTGGGCTGGACCAGCGACGAACTCATCGGCCGACCCTCGAGTGACTTTCTCCTCAGCGAGGACCTCGAGCGCCTCCTCAGCACCCACCCCAGCTCGACGCGCGACGTCAGCCGCGCGAGCCAGCTTCGCTTTCGCCGACCCGACGGCACCTTCCAGTGGATGGCGGCCCGCTCCGCGCCAACACCCGACGGGGTCGGGGTGACCGGGCGCGTCGTCGCGCTGCGCGACGTCACCACCGAGGTCGAGGCACGTGAGTCGCTCATCTCGTCGGAGTCGCGCTTTCGGATGCTGGCGGAGAACGCGTCGGACGTGGTCGTCGACCTCGACGACGACGGCCACGTTCGCTGGGTGTCGCCGTCGATCGAGCGCGTCCTGTGATGGTCACCCGGCCAGTGGATCGGCCGCGCCGGCATCGACTTCGTACACGAAGAGGACCGCGCCATCGCGTCGCGCCACCGTGAGGAGGCGGGCCACGGTCGCTCCACCGGGGTCGTCGAGGTCCGCTATCGCGGGGTCGACGGGTCCGTGCACTGGATGGCCCGCCAGGACCACATCGTTCGCGGGACGTCGGGACACGTCGTCGCACGAGTCGTGAGTCTGCGCAACGTCGACGCCGAGGTCGCGGCCCGCACGTCGGCGGCGCTCAGCGAGGATCGATACCAGCTCCTGGCCGAAAATGCCTCGGACGTCGTTCTCGAAGTTGACGACCGAGGCATCGTCCAGTGGATCTCACCGTCGGTCGAGCAGTTCTTGGGATGGACCCCCGAGGACCTGGTTGGGACACGCTCGTTCGACTTCATCGCGGAAGAGGACGTCGCCAAGGCCGACGCGTTCCGAACCCTCATCTCCATGGGCGAACAGGTCAGCGACTACGAGGTCCGCTGCCGTCGCGCCGACGGCGAACTGCGGTGGGTGAGCATTCGCCCTCGACCGATTCGCGGCCCCGGGGGACGCGTCACTGGCGCTGTCTTCGCGCTGCGAGATGGTCAAGGAGAGGTCCTCGCGCGCCGGGCCATGACCACGCTGTCGAGGGGCTCACGCGCACTCGTGCGCGCCACCGATGAGCGCGACCTGCTGGCGAGCATGTGCGAGGTCGCGGTGCGCGACGGGGGGTATCAGTTCGCGTGGTACGGGCGCAAGGTCGACGACGAGGCCCACAGCGTGGAGAAGCTCGCCACGAGCGACGCCCATCACGAGTACTTGGACGACATCGACCCCACCTGGGGCGACGACCACCTGGGGATGGGTCCGACCGGGCGCGCGATTCGCTCCGGCGAAGCCGTGGTCGTGTCCGACATTCGATCGGACGCCCGCTTCGCGCCGTGGCTCCAGCAGGCCCTCGACCACGGGTTCCGCGGCTCGATCGCCCTGCCGGTGTGCGTCGACGACGAGGTCGACGGCGCGTTCATGGTCTACGCGCGCGAGACCGACGCCTTC
>JBOGFU010000070.1:0-9243 GCA_050743545.1 Acidimicrobiales bacterium
TTCGAAGGGCTTGGCGGTCTCGCCAAGCCCGACCAGGACCTCGAGTTGGGCGAGTCGACGCGCGTCGGCAAGCGGCTCGCCCCCCAACGCGTGGGCGAGCGCCGCGCGAGAGAGGAAGGGCGCGAGCACCAGCGCGACGAAGAGGCACTTGTCGCACTCGAGGCACCACGTGGTCGCGCGTCGCGCGGGGTCTTGGGCGAACGCCCGGTTGCAGCTGCGAAAGACGTCGTGGTAGTCGCTCAACTCGGCGAACCGGCTCGCGACCCACAGCTCGGTTCGGTCGCGCAACACGCTCGCGACGAGGGGCGCGCCGTCGGCGGCGTCGTCGACGGCCAGCGCGACGAGGTCCTCGGCGGCGAGTGACTTGCTCCACTGGTGGTTGACCTCGCGGCCACGCCACGTGAGGTTGGGCACCGACGCCGAGCGCTCGTTGCTCATCACGACCCCACCGCGCCCGCTCGCCGCCGCGGCGACGGCGCCGAGGAGTGCGACCATCGCCGTCACCGGCACGTGGCCGGCGAATCCCGCGGCCGACGCGAGCTCGGGGTCGAGCCGGCGCGTCGCGCGCACGACCGATCGGCCGGTGAGCGACGCGGAGGACTCGATGGCGGCGAAGCGACCCGCCGCCGGGCTAACAATAAAGAGGGCCTGATCGACTGGCGCGAGGCTCTCGAGCGCCACGAGGGAGTCGATGCCCCCACCGAAGGGCACGAGGACTCGACCGGGGTCGGCGTCACCACTGGTGCGCGCGGGCTCCGCGCCACCGGTCAGCTCGACGTCGTCGAGGACCAGCCCGTTGCGAAAGGCGAATTCGCCCAAGCCGTCGACGAGCGCGGCGGCGAGTAGGTCGCGTCCGCGCGGGCCGACTTCGGTCGCCCCCAAGTCAACCGTCGCTGGCGCGCCGAGCTTGTAGTACGAAAGCCCGGCGACGAGGTACCAGAGGTAGGCGATAGCCCGCGCGGCGGGCGCGCGCAGGTCACCGTCGACGTCGAAGGTGACTGACTCGGAGAAGGCCCGCCCGTCGAGGTCGTAGTGGCCCACGAGCGCGTCGCGGGTCACGTCGAGGCCGGCGTAGCGAAAATGGCGCGCGCGCGCCGCGTCGCGACCGGTCATGGCGCACTCATGCTACGGCGCCGCGCCACGAGCGCGATCCGGCCGGTCGGGCGCTGGGCACGGTCGCTGAAGAACCTGGTCGTGTCGTCGGTCGAGGCGTCGAGCACGTCGACGCGATCGTCAGAGAGCCCCGCCGCGGCCAGGCGTCGGACGACGACCTGGCCCAGGTCGAGCCTCCACCGGTCGCCGACGTCGCGCGTGGTCGCGCCGGGGACGTCGGCGAAGAGCCCCGCCACCTCGGGGCCGACCTGGTAACGCGACGCGGAGATTGACGGACCCAGCACCGCGCGAAGCGTCGTCGGGTCGTCGAAGCGCGCCACCGCCGCCTCCAGGACCCCAGCGGCGAGTCCGCGCCACCCGGCGTGAACCACGCCGAACCAACTGGAGGTCGCGTCGGCGAGGAGCACGGGCACGCAGTCGGCGACGAGGATGGCGACCGCGACGTCGTCAGCGTCGGTGCACTGGCCGTCGGCCTCAACGGGGCCCCGCGCGTGCGGCACGACGACGACGTCGGCGCCGTGGACTTGGCGGGCGATCAGGAGCGCGTCCGGCGTGACGCCCGCGGCTCGCGCGACCCGACGCCGGTTCTCGGCGACGCGCTCGGGGTCGTCGCCGACGTGCTCGCCCAGGTTGAGCGAGTCGTAGGGGGGGTCTGAAACGCCGCCCGCGCGTGACGTGACGAACGCGTCGATGGCGTCGGTGCGGGCGGTGACCGGATAAACGGTGAGCCCGCCGCGGCGCTCCGCTCGCAGCGTCAGGTGGACCGGCACGAGGGGCAGACCCCGCTCAGCTCGAGCACGTGGTGTAGGTCGCGGTAGCCGTGGCGGTCCGCCACCTCCGCGGTCCACGACTCGAGCCCGGGCGCGTCGACCTCCACCGTGGCCCCGCAGCGCCGACAGGCCAAGTGGTGGTGGTGGGCGTCCACCACGCAGCGACGGTAGAGGCTCTCGCCTCGGTCGGTCATCACGACGTCGACCTCACCCGCGTCGGCGAGGCGTCGCAGCTGGGCGTAGACGGTCGCCAGGGCCACCGCGCCTCCGGATTGGCGGATCGACGTGTGAAGGTCCTGGGCGCTGAGAAAGCCTCGTGACCGCTCGAGCGCGTCGAGCACGTTCCGGCGCTGGGCGGTGTCGCGGATGACCACGCATCTCAGTCTACCGGCCACCACTTGCACACTGGAACAGTTCCAGATAAGGTCACTGGAATGATTCTAAATAACTTCACTACGCGCGCACCCTCCCGCGGGGTCCGATGGGCCCGTCGCCTGGTCGGCGCGGCCCTCCTCGCCGGGTCCTGGCTCGCGTCGGGTGAGGCGCTCGCCGGCGCGAGCCCCACCAAGATCGTCGCGATTGGCGCCGAGAATGAGTACGCCAACGTGATCGCCCAGATCGGCGGCCGCTACGTCGAGGCGTCGGCGATAATGAGCAACCCCACCACCGACCCGCACACCTTCGAGGCGAGCCCCTCAGTGGCGAGGCAGGTCTCCTCGGCGCGCCTGATCGTCCAGAACGGCGTCGGCTACGACACCTTCATGGGCCGACTCGAGCAGGCGAGCCCGAGTTCGCACCGCAAGGTCATCGTCGTCCAGAACCTCCTGGGTCTGCCGACGGACACTCCCAACCCGCACCTGTGGTACAAGCCGGCGACCGCGCCCAAGGTCGCGGTGGCGGTCGAGGCCGACCTCGCGGCCATCGACCCTGCGCACGCGGGCTACTTCGCCGCCCGACTCCGGGCCTTCCAGTCGTCGATCGTGACCCTCGACGCCACGATCGCCAACTTCAAGAGACAGTTCGCCGGTCGAACGGTGGCGACCACCGAGCCGGTCGCCGACTATCTGCTTTCTGCGCTCGGGCTGGACAATCTGACGCCCTTCCGGTTCCAGGCCGACATCATGAACGGGGTCGACCCCTCGCCACAAGACGTGTCGTTCCAAGACCAGCTCTTTACGAAGCACAAGGTCAAGATGTTCTGCTACAACGCCCAAGTCGTGAGCCCGGTCACCCGCTCACTGCTCGCGCTGGCCCGGTCGTCTCACGTCCCGGTTGTCGCCGTCTACGAGACGATGCCGACCCCGGGCTACGACTTCCAGACCTGGATGGCCGCCGAGATCGGCGCCTTCCACAAGGCGCTGGTGAGTCGGGTGTCGACGTCGACCCTGTTGTGACGATCGACCCGGCGAACGGAGAGCGCGTAGCGGAGCCGGTGCTTCGCGTTCGCGACCTATCGGTGAACCTCGGCGGCCGTTCGGTGCTGCGCCACGTTGACTTTGAGCTGCGCGGTGGAGAGTTCGCGGGGCTTATCGGCGCCAACGGCTCGGGCAAGACCACCCTTCTGCGGGCAGTCCTGGGCATCCTGGCGCCCGCGTCGGGAACGGTCGAGCGGTTCAGCGGGCCGCGCTCGTCGGTGGGCTACGTGCCCCAGAAGGTCACGCTCGACCCCGGGGTGCCCCTGCGCGTGCGCGACCTCGTCGCCCTGGGCGTCGACGGACACCGATACGGCGTGCGCCGACACCCGCGTCGCGTCCGCGAGCGGGTCGAGCGCGTGCTCGACGAACTCGACGCTGCGTCGATCGCCGACCGCCGGGTGGGCGAGCTCTCGGGCGGTCAGCAGCAGCGCGCGCTCATCGCCCACGCGCTGGCCGCCGAGCCGTCGGTGCTCCTGCTCGACGAGCCTCTGGCCAACCTCGACCCCGGAGCGGTCCACGAGGTGGTGGCCTTGCTCGACGGGGTGGTCCGCCGTCGCGGGGTCGCCGTGCTGCTCTCGGCGCACGACATGAACCCGTTGTTGCCGGTGATGGACCGGCTGGTCTACGTGGCCAACGGCCAGGTCGCGAGCGGCTCGGTTGACGAGGTAATCCGCCCCGAGATCCTGAGCCAGCTCTACGGGAGCCACGTGGACGTCCTGCGAGTCCACGGGCGCGTCCTCGTCGTGGGTGGAGAGGGCGACCGCGTCCAGGATTACGTCGAGAGGGACCACCCGCCCGTGGTTGTCGAGTGAGCCCGGGGTGAGCTGGCTCTTCGAGCCGGGGTGGTGGTCGACCCCGTCGATGCGCACCGCGCTCGCGGTGGGCGCGATCGTCGCGGTCGGCTCGGCCGTCGTGGGCCTCTTCGTCGTCGTCCGGGGCCAGTCCTTCGCCGGCCACGCGCTCACCGACGTCGCGGCGGCGGGCGGCGCGGGCGCCGCCTACGCGGGGGTCACCCAGCTGGCGGGCTTCCTAGGCGGGACGATTCTCGGCGCTGGGGCTATGGAGGCCGTGGGCGTCGATCGAATCCGGCGCCGTGACGTGGCGACGGGCACCGTCCTCGGCGCGGCCTACGGGCTCACCGCGCTCTTCCTGTTCCTCGCGTCGACGTCGTCCTCGTCGTCGGGCACCGCTCAGACGGTCCTCTTCGGATCGGTCTTCCTCGTCTCACCGTCGGACGTGCCGACGATCGCGCTGGCAAGCCTGGGCGCGATTGTGGTCGTGGTGGTGATCGCGCGACCCCTGCAGGTCGCGACGCTCGCGCCCGAGCTCGCCCGTGCCCGCGGGGTGCGCACCCGAATGGTGGGCGCGCTCTTCCTGGTGACGATGGCCGTCGCGGTGGGGCTGTCGTCGGTCGTCGTCGGCTCGATCCTGTCGACCGCGCTGCTCATCGGGCCCGCCGCGGCCGCGTTGCGCGTGGCGCGGCGGTGGTCGTCCGCGGCGGCGATCGCCGCGGCGTTGGGCGTCGTCGCGACGAGCCTTGGGGTCCTGCTCTCCTACAACAGCTATTACTGGAGCGCGTCGCACCGCAGCCTGCCGGTGAGCTTCTTCGTCGTCGCGGTGGTCATCGTGCAGTACGTCGGCGCGGTGGCGTTGAGCGGGCGCCGGGGCGCCACGCGGGCCCGGGGGGCCTAGGTGTTCGCCGACTTCATGGTCAACGCCTGGCTGTCGGGGACGATCGTCGCGGTCCTGGCCGGCGCGGTGGGGTTCTTCGTGGTCGCGCGTGGAGCGTCGTTCGCCGCCCACGCAATACCCAATGGGGCCTTCGCCGGCGCCGCCGGCGCGGGCCTGCTGGGCTGGAACCCGCTGCTGGGGCTCGTCCCCTTCGCGCTCGCCGCGGCGGCGATCATCGGCGCGGGGAGCCGGCGGGCCCGCTCCGACGCGACGACCGCGTTGACCCTCGTGGGGATGCTCGCGCTGGGGTCGGCGTTCCTTGCGGTGGGGTCGAACTACGAGCCGTCGGTGATCTCGCTCCTCTTCGGCGAGGTCCTCGGCGTGTCCAGCAGCGAGCTCGGACCGCTGGTGGTCCTCGCCGTCGCGGTGGTGGTGGCGCTGGCGCTGGGCCACCGCCCCCTGTGGTACACCACCGCGTCGCCCGAACTCGCGGTGACGCGTGGGGTGCGCGTGGCGTGGGTCGACGCCGGATTCCTGGTCGTGCTCGCGCTCAGCACCGCGCTCACCGTGCCGGTGGTGGGGGCGCTCCTCACCTTCGCGCTCATGGTCGGTCCGCCGGCCGCCGTCCAACTCCTCGTGACCCGGCCGGGGCTCGCGTTCGCCGGGTCGGTCGGCGCCAGCGTGGTGGTGGTGTGGCTGTCGATCGCCGGGTCCTACGAGGTCAATTGGCCGATTGGGTTCTTCGTGGGGGTCGTGAGCGCCGCGCTCTTCGTCGCGGCGCTGGCCGCCGTCGCGCTGCGGAGCCGGGTCGCGCGACCCGTGTCGACCGCGCCTGCCTAACCTGAGCGGCGTGGGCGACGAGTCGACTGGGCTGCTCGACCGGTGCCACTTCCCGCCCCGCGGGACGCGGGTGGACCTCGCGGTGTCGGGCGGTGCTGACTCGACGGCGCTCCTCCTGCTGGCCCTCGCCGCGGGATTGCTCCCGACGGTCCACCACGTCGATCACGGCTCACGCGCCGCGAGCGCGGCCGACTCGAGCCTCGTCGAGGCGCTGGGCGCCGGGCTGGGGGTCAGCGTGGTGGTGCGTCGGCGCTCGGTGGAGCGCGGTCCCAACTTCGAGTCGCGCGCCCGCGCGGCGCGGCGCGCGGCGCTGCCCCGCGGCGTCCTCACCGGTCACACGATGGACGACCTCGCCGAGACCGTGCTGATCAACCTCATGCGGGGCGCGGGGTTCGACGGCCTCGCGCCCATGGCCGGCGACCCCACCAAGCCGATGCGCGACCTGCGACGCGCTGAGGTCCGCGACTACGTGGAGCGCTCCGGGTTCTGCCCGGCGACGGACGAGACCAACGACGACCCCGCCTTCGCTCGCAACCGCGTTCGTCACGAGGTCCTGCCCCTGCTCAACGACGTCGCGCGCCGCGACGTCGTGCCCGTGCTCGCGCGTGGCGCGGCGCTGATGGCTGCGGAGCGAGAGTGGCTCGACGCGCTCGGCGCGGAGGGTCCCGCGCTCGACGACGTCGACTGCCGAGAGCTCGCGACGTGGCCCGTCGCGCGCCTGCGACGGTGGCTGCGCTCACGCCTCGCGTCGGCCGACGAGGGCGACGGCGTGCACCCGCCGAGCGCGGCCGAGGTCGAGCGGGTGATCGCCGTTGTGCGCGGCGACGCCGTCGCCGCGGAGCTGTCGGGCGCGCGCCGCGTCGCGCGTCGCGGCCAACGACTGGTCGTGGACTAGCCCACTACGCTGAGCCTCCATGGACAGCCAGGGGGTCCCGCGCTGGGCGGCTAGTCAGCTCGGCGCGGCGGTGGTGCCCCCCGAGGCCGTGCGCGAGCGGGTCGCCGAGCTGGGGGCCGAGATCACGCGCGACTACGCGGGGCGACCGCCCCTGTTGGTGTGCGTGCTCAAGGGCGCGGTGATGTTAATGGCCGACCTCATGCGCTCGATCGAGCTGCCGATCGAGGTCGACTTCATGGCGGTGTCGTCCTACGGCGCGGCGACCAAGACCAGCGGCGTGGTGCGCATTGTCAAGGACCTCGACGCCGACCTCGCGGGGCGCGACGTCGTGATCGTCGAGGACGTCGTGGACTCCGGGCTCACCCTCAACTACCTGCGCCAGTACCTGGGCGCGCGCGGGCCCGCGAGCCTCGAGGTCTGCGCGCTCCTGCTAAAGGAGGGCGAGCAGCGCGTCGCCCAGGAGCTCAAGTACGTGGGCTTTACGATCGGCTCGGCGTTCGTCGTGGGCTTCGGGCTCGACGTCAACGAGCGCTACCGCAACCTCGGCGGGATCTACGACTACATCGGCGGGGCCTGATGGTCGACCAGGCGCGCGTGCGCGCCGCGGTGAGCGAGCTCCTCGGCGCGATCGGCGAGGACCCCCAGCGTGAAGGGCTCGTCGACACCCCGCGCCGCGTCGCCGAGATGTACGTCGAGCTCTTCGAGGGGATCGAGGCCGACCCCGGGGAGCACCTGCGCGTCACCTTCGAAGAGGCCCACGACGAGATGGTGATGGTGCGCGACATCCCCTTCACGTCGCTGTGCGAACACCACCTGCTGCCCTTCGTCGGCCACGCCCACGTCGCCTACGTGCCCGGGGACGCGGGGCGCATCACCGGGCTGTCGAAGATGGCGCGACTCGTGGAGGGCTACGCGCGCCGCCTCCAGGTCCAAGAGCGCATGACCACCCAGATCGTCGAGGCCATGGAGCGCGAGCTCGCGCCGCGCGGGTCGATCGTGGTCGTCGAGGCCGAGCACTTCTGCCTCACGATGCGCGGCGTGAAGAAGCCCGGCGCGGTGACGGTGACGTCAGCGGTGCGGGGCTGCTTTCGCGACGACGCCGCGTACCGCGCGGAGGCCCTCTCCTACATTCACCATCGGCGACCGTGATGGCGAGGGTCATGGGCATCGTCAACGTGACCCCGGACTCGTTCTATCCCCAGTCGCGCGCGTGGAGTGTCGACGACGCGATCGCCCGGGGGCGCGACCTCTTCACCGCCGGGTGCGACTTCGTGGACGTCGGTGGCGAGTCGACCCGCCCGGGCGCCACGCCGGTCGACGAGGCCGACGAGCTCGAGCGCGTGGTGCCCGTGGTCGCCGCGCTCAGTCGCGAGGGACAGGTCTCGGTCGACACCCACAAGGCCGAAGTGGCCCGCGCCGCGGTCGCCGCGGGCGCGCGCGTCATCAACGACGTGTCAGCGTCGCTCGCCGACCTCGCCGGGAGCCTCGGTGTGGGTTACGTCGCGATGCACCGCCAGGGTGACCCCGCGACGATGCAGCTCGCCCCCGCCTACGACGACGTCGTGAGCGACGTGGGGGACTTCCTCGACGACGTCGCGGCGAGGGCGCGCAGCGCGGGCGTCACCGACCTTTGGCTCGACCCGGGCATCGGCTTTGGCAAGACCGTGGCCCACAACCTCAGCCTGCTCGCGCGCCTCGACGACCTGGTCGCGCGGGCGCGGGCCTACGGAGCGGGGGTGCTGGTGGGGACCAGTCGCAAGCGCTTCCTCGCCAACCTCGGCGCGCACGAGCTCGACGTCGACGAGCGACTCGAGGGGTCGATCGCGACCGAGGCCTGGGCGATGCTCTGCGGGGTCGACGTCGTGCGGGTCCACGACGCGCCCGCGGCGATTCACCTGCGCGAGTTGGTGGGATCGTGAGGGGGCGCTGGGCCGCGGGGATCGAGCCGCGCGGCTTCACCTGGGTCTACCGCGGGATCCTCGCGGTCTCGGAGCGCCCGGGGGGCTCGACGAGCGTGCACCGACGCGTTCGCCGAGACGAGGAGCTCATCTGGCTCAAGCACCAGGGCTTCGGCCGCGTGATCTCGATCCTGCCGGTGATGCAGAACATGGCGGCCTACTTCGAGCACGGGCTCACCGCGAGCCACTACGCGCTGCGCGGGGGACCGGCCCAGCGCGACGTGCTCGAGGCCTGCTACCGCGACCTCGCCAACTGCGAGGTCGTGAACACGACCGTGCTGTTGCACGGTGACGAGGTCTCGGACCGCCTACTCGGCGTGGTCGCGGGCTACCTCGTGTGGTCCGGTCGCGTGCCCACGGTGCCGACGTCGCTCGCGCTGGTCGAGCGGCTCTTTCGGCGCTCGATCGGCCCCGACGGGCGCACCGTGCTCTTCGACCTGCCCGAGGTCCCGCCCGACGCCGCGGGCGCCGCGCCGACGACGCCCGACGCCGCGCCGTGAGCGACGTCATTGAGGTGCGCGGGCTGCGCGTGAGCGCGGTCGTCGGAGTCCTCGCCGAGGAGCGGACCCGCCCTCAGACCC
>JBOGFU010000071.1:0-3067 GCA_050743545.1 Acidimicrobiales bacterium
CGCGCGACGGTCGCCTCTACCACCAGAGTCGCGACAGCCACTACGACCAGGTCTCCGCGCTCATCAAGTCGGTGCGCGGATCGGACCCCGACGGTGCGCTCTTCTGGCTGGTGACGCTGCTCGAGAGCGGGGAGAGCCCTCGCTTCATCGCGCGCCGACTCGTCATACTGGCGAGTGAGGACGTGGGCCTCGCCGACAACACCGGGCTGCTCGTCGCCGAGGCCGCGGCGCGCGCGGTCGAGTACGTCGGCCTGCCCGAAGCCCGCCTCAACCTGGCGCACGCGACGATCGCGCTGGCCCTCGCGGCCAAGAGCAACTCGGTCACGCGCGCGCTGGGTGAGGTCACGCGCGCGGTCACCCAGGGCGGCGTCAACAACGTCCCCGACCACCTGCGCAGCACCGGATACCGCGGCGCCGCCGAGCAGGGGTGGGGCGTGGGCTACGACTACCCCCACGACTTCGACGGCGCGTGGGTCGACCAGCAGTACCTGCCCGACGCGTGGAAGGGCGCGCGCTTCTACGAGCCCACCGACCACGGCGACGAGGCGCACAGCGCACGCGCGTGGCGTGAGCGCACCGGCCGAGACTCGGGCGAAACGGGGCCGCCGGTAGAGTAAGACGGTGGAAGCCGCGGAACTGCGCTCGACCTTCCTGGACTACTTCGCCGCCAACGGCCACACCGTGGTGCCCTCGGCGAGCCTGATTCCCCACGACCCCACCCTGCTCTTCACGATCGCCGGGATGGTGCCCTTCAAGCCCTACTTCCTCGAAGAGGAGCCCGCGCCCTACAAGCGGGCGGTGTCGATCCAGAAGTGCTTTCGCGTGCCCGACATCGACATCATCGGCACGACCCAGCGCCACCTGACGTTCTTCCAGATGATGGGCAACTTCTCCTTCGGCGACTACTTCAAGGAGGGCGCCATCCGCTACGCGTGGGGCCTGGTCACCGAGGGATTCGGGCTCGACCCCGAACGCCTCTGGGTCACCGTGCACGTGAGCGACGACGAGGCCGCCGAGCTGTGGCGCGACGCCGTGGGGGTCGCCCCCGAGCGGATCCAGCGACTCGACGAGGACAACTTCTGGGGCATGGGCGACACGGGGCCCTGCGGCCCGTGCTCGGAGATCTTCGTCGACAAGGGCGCCGCCTTCGGCGCCGACGGCGGGCCCGCCCACGGCGGCGAGGACCGATTCCTCGAGATCTGGAACCTCGTGTTCATGCAGTACGAGCGCCAGCACGGTGGCGCGCTGGTCGACCTGCCCAAGAAGAACATCGACACCGGCGCGGGCTTCGAGCGAGTGCTGTCGATCCTCAACGGCGTCGAGTCGGTCTTCGCGATCGACATCTTCGCGCCCCTGCTCGAGACCGCGGCGCGCGCGGTCGACACCCCCTACGGGCGCGACCCCGACGTCGACGTCGCGATCCGGCGCATCGCCGAGCACGGGCGCGCGATGACGATGCTCGTCGCCGACGGTGTGCTGCCGTCCAACGAGGGCCGCGGCTACGTTCTGCGCCGACTCATCCGCCGGGCGATCCTCGCCGCGCGCCGCGCGGGCTCGGACGCGCCGTTGGTCGAGTCACTCGTCGACGCGACGATCCTCAAGGAGGGCGCGGCCTACCCCGTGCTGGTGAAGGACCGCGACCTCCTGGTCGAGGTGCTCGCGCGCGAGGAGGTCGGCTTCGCGCGAACCCTGCGCGCGGGGCTGTCGCTGCTCGAGGGCGCTCGCGACGAGGTCCTGGCGACGCGGTCCACGGTCTTTCCCGGCGACGTCGCGTTCAACCTGCACGACACCCACGGCTTTCCCATCGAGCTCACCGAGGAGATCGTCGCCGAGGCGGGGCTGCACGTCGAGCGCGGCGCGTTCGACGCGGCGATGACCGCCCAGCGCGAGCGCGCGCGCCAGGCCGCGAGGTCGGCCGGGGCCGCCGACGACGCCCACTACCGCGAGCTCGTCGAGCGCCACGGCGTGACTGAGTTCGTCGGGCGTGACGTCGCGCGCTACAGCGTCGAGACCGCGGTCACCGCGGTGCTCGAGGCCGACGGGGTGAGCGAGCTCTTCCTCGACGCCACGCCCTTCTATCCCGAGGGCGGGGGACAGGTGGGCGACACCGGCACGATCACGACCGAGACCGGCCGCTTCGACGTGCTCGACACCCAGAGCGTCGCGGGCGGGCTGGTCGCGCACCGCGGCCGCGTCACCGGCGAGGTGCTGCCGGGACAGGCCGCGCTCGCGGTGATCGACCCCACACGCCGCGAGGCCACGCGGCGCAACCACACCGCGACCCACCTGCTGCACGCGGGCCTGCGCTCGGTGCTGGGCGACCACGTCCGTCAGCAGGGCTCCTACGTCGGACCCGACCGCTTGCGCTTCGACTTCTCCCACGGCGCGCAGTTGCGCGACGACGAGGCCGCCGAGATCCTGCTCATGGTCAACGGCGACGTCATCGCCAACGAGGACGTCAACACCATTCAGACCTCCAAGGTCGAGGCCGAGAAGATGGGCGCGGTCGCGTTCTTCGGCGACAAGTACGGCGACCGCGTGCGCGTGGTGCGCGCGGGGTCGCGAAGCCTGGAGTTCTGCGGGGGGACCCACGTCGATCGACTGGGCGACATCGGCCAGGTCCAGCTCGTGAGCGAGTCGTCGATCGGCGCCAACACCCGGCGCCTCGAGGCGGTGAGCGGCCTCGGTGCCTACCGCCGCTCGGCGGAGATGGAGGTCGCGCTGGGCCAGGTCGCGTCGCTGCTCAAGTCGTCGCTGGAGGACGTCGTGCCCTCGCTCGAGCGGATGATCGAGCGCCAGCGCGACGTCGAGCGCGAGATGGCCGGGCTGCGCCAGGCGCAGCTGTCGACCCTGGCCGACTCCTTGCACGCCCAACACCCCGGCGACGTGCTCGTCGCGCGCGTCGACGGCGTCACCGGTGACCAGTTGCGCACGCTCGCCCAGGACCTTCAGCGTCGGGGGCGTCGGGCGGTCGTGTTGGGCGGGGTCAGCGACGCAAAGGTCGCGCTGGTGGTCGCGTCCGACGAGACCCTCGACGCCCAGGCGGCGGTCAAGCGCCTCTCCGCGA
>JBOGFU010000072.1:0-8419 GCA_050743545.1 Acidimicrobiales bacterium
GCGGCCGCCGAGATCGGCCTGGGCACGATTCCCCTCGCGGTGGACCTCGCGCTCCCCGAGACGATTGGCGACTCCCTCGCGTCGGTGATCTCGGTCGATGACCTCGTGATTCCCGCGATCGAGCGCGACGCCAACTCCATCACCGACTACAACGTGGCGCGAGCGATCCGGCTCGTCACGCTCAAGCTCGTGGGTTACACCGAGGCCATCCACGCGCTCATCGGCCGCTTCGGACCGGAGTCGTCGGTCGTCCTCTTCGGCGGGCTCGCGCTCGAGCGCCCGTACCCGGGCTCGACCACGGTCTCGACGGTCAACGGCGGCGTCGTGGGAATCGTCCACAGCCTGGCGTGTGAGCTCGCTCCCGTGCGCGTCAACGCCATTCACCCCGGGATCGTCGGCGACAGCCCCTTCTGGGAGGACAAGGACAACAGCCACATCATCAATCGCACGCCCCTCGGTCGCCTGGTCACGATGCGGGAGATCGTTCATTCGGTCGAGTTCCTCCTCGACAACACCGGCGTCAACGGCGTCAACCTCGCCATGGACGGCGCCTGGCTGCGCAAGTAGCGCCGCGCCGACGAGCCACCCATGTTCAACCTGACCGCCATCGACGACTCGAGCGCGCGGACCCCCGACTCCTACGCCGACCATTCCTCGGGGTACCGGCGCCAGGTCCTCGTGAGCCGCGACACCGGCTCACCCCACATGACGCTCACGATCGGGCTCCTCGACTCGGGCGGCCACGTGGCGTCGGTCCTGCACTCCTTCGAGACGAGCCTCTACGTCTTGTCGGGGACGCTCGCCGTGACCACCCTCGGTCAGACCACTCACCTGGGTCCCGACCACGTCATCGTCCTGCCCATCGCCACCACCTACACCCTGCGCGCGGTCGACGGTCCCGCGCGCTGGCTACAAATGTCGGCGCCGGCCGAGCTCGACGACGGGCGCCGCCGCGACACGTTCTTCACCGGCGAGTCGCTGGTCGAGTCCGAGCCCGTCGTGCCCGACATGCGCGACCCGCGCAACCGCAACGCCGCTCGCTTCGACATCGCGTCAATGGACCTCGCCAAGCTCGCGGCGGGTACGAACGTCCTGGACCCCACCGCGTCGCCCTCGATGGCGACCGCGCTCCTCGCCTACAGCGGCATCGGCGTGAAGATGTTGGTCGACCGTCAGGTCGGCGCCCACCTCCACACGATGTTCATGGTCGCCTACCAGCCCACGGCAATCGCCCACCCCCACGACCACCCCTTCGAAGAGGCGTACGTCTTCGTCGAGGGCGAGACCCACGCGCTGGTCGACGGCGAGTCGCACGTGCTGCACCCCGGTGACGTCCTGTGGTGCGGGGTGGGCGCCGACCACGGCTTCGAGAATCGCGGGGGCAGCCTCGTGCGATGGATCGAGGTTCAGGCGCCGCCGCCGCCGGACCGGCACTCCTACCGGTTCAGTCGCGAGTGGGAGCACCTCGCGGAGAAGTTGGGGGGCGCGCCACAGTCGTAAATTGACGTCAAGCGTTGGCGCCGCCCACGCGGCGCGACGGTGCAGTACCGAAATGAGGGCTCAGAATATGGCGGTTCCCAAGCGCGAGACCAATGCGGCGACCGCGTCGCGCCCGGGGTCGACGACGTCGCGGGCGACCCGGGCCGCGGACGCGTCGACCATCACCCGAAGCAACCGGCTCGCCCCGGGGCTGGTGGGCGCTCGCTTGCGCGCGCGGCGCGAGGCGCGAGGCATCTCACTTCGCCAATTTGCGCGCGACCTCGACGTCTCAGCGTCATTCATCTCCCAGCTGGAGACCGGCAAGGCCCAGCCGTCCGTCGCGACCTTCTATTCCATCTGCGCGGCGCTCGACATCTCCACCGACGAGCTCTTCGCCAGCGACTCACTCGTCGAGGACGACGCCGCGGATCGCGGCCCACTCACCGACGCGACCAACAACGAGTGGAGTTCGGTCGACGGCGTCGCGAGCTCACCCGGCAACGGCCACGCGCGAGGCGCGGCGTCGCCGCTCGTGCACCCCCACGAACGCCGCACGTTGGTCCTCGACTCGGGCGTCACCTGGGAGTCGCTCATCTCGGGCCACCACGACAAGACCGACTTCATGTACGTGCGCTACGACGTCGGTGGCTCCTCGACCCTCGAGGGCCGACTCATCCGACACGTGGGCACCGAGTACGGAATCGTCATCAAGGGAACGCTCGAGATAACGGTCGGCTTCGAGTCCTACGTCCTCAACGCGGGCGACTCCATCTCCTTCGACTCGAGTCGACCGCACCGACTGGCCAACATCGGCGACGTGCCGGTCGAGGCGATCTGGGTCAACCTGGAGTTTCGCGGCAACTAGGCGGCCGACGCGGCCGCCCCCGTGAGTCGGCTCAGCGACCCTTGGGGCTCGCCGACGGACCGACCATTTCGTCGAGCCAGGTGCGCAGTGGTGCGGTACGGCGCAGGAACTCAACGACTTTGGTCTTGGCTTGGGCACTCGCGAGCCACGGCCCGGGGGGCCACTGGCGCCACACGGCGAGGCTCTTTCGCCGAAGCAGGTCGACGCGCGGGTGGTCACCGGGGTAGCCCCGAGGCACGGTCTTTAATTCGTCACCGCCGTGGGGCGCGATCTGCTGGCGAGCCAAGCGAGAGAGAATTCCGACGAGCTCCACGCCGGCGTCATCGTCGGCGACCGCCGCGCGATAGCGCGCGAGCTGATCGGACTCCATCTGGTGATACCCGGCGCCCAAGCCGAGGCCATCGGCCGAGAGCTGGACGTAACCGCCGTCGGCGAGCAGAGCGCCGATTGCCGTTTTGTAGGGGGACTTGTCGGCGCTAAATCGAACGTCGCGATTCGGGCGAAAGACCTTGGCGTCGCCAAACTCCGGGGCGATCTCAGCGAGCAGCGCGGTCATGGGCGCGAGCACGCTCTCGTCGTAAATGGCCCGATGCGTGGTCCAGTAGGCCTTGGAGTTGTCGACCTCGAGTCCCCGGTAAAACTCGATTGCGTCGTCGGGCCATCCGGTGAACTTCACGTGCGCAACTCTAAGCAACTCGGTGTCGCGTCGCCCGAGCTCGGAGGGCACCGGACACGCCGGCGCCTGTACCTACTGCGGCGTCGCCGTCCCAGCGAGGTTGTGCGCTGCCCGCCGAGCGATGGGGAGGCTGTCCTAACGAGTCGCTCCCGTGTAGGTCAGAAGCTTGGTGGCGTCGTCACCCAAAGGAGGACGGCGCGCTCGCCGCCGGACTCAACGAGTCGATGGGGCACACTCGAGCGATAGACCAGCGAGTCCTCCGGGCCGAGGTCGAAGCGCTGGTCTCCGAGTTCGAATTGGACGCGGCCCCGCACGACGATGAGGAGCTCCTCGGAGTCGCCGTGCGTGTACGGCTCGGGCCCGGTCGACCCGCCCGGCTCAAATTCAGCAAGGAACGCGTCAAGCTCTCGGTCGGGCGCTTGAGTGAGCAGCCACTTGCGTCCGAACGTGCCGAACGACAACACGGGCCGGTCCGCGGCGCGCAGGACCGTCGGTCGCCCCACTCCCTCGGGATTGAAGAGCTCGCTCATCGAGACGCCCACCACGTTGGCGATCCGCCTCAGCGTCGCAATGCTGGCGTTGGCGCGGCCTCGTTCGATTTGGCTGAGGAAACCCTCACTGATTCCCGCGTGCGTCGCGACGTCGCGCAGCGTCCGTCGCCGAGCGCGTCGAACCTTTCGCAGGCGGTGGCCGGCCTCCGCCTCGTCGGCCGGCGTCAGTTCGCTCGACGCCGACGTGGCTCGGGCTTCGTCACGGGGCAGTGACGTCACGACGGTCCTCGCGTACGCCACCGCGGTCCAATGACTCGCGCGCGCACGACGCCCATCTCACGCCTCCGTTAGCCATAATCCAAGTTGACTTGACACATAGTAACGAGGACTGGCGCCGTCGTTCATCCCTGGCTGCGCCCAACTGACAACATTTTTGGGGAAGATTGCCTCGGACTGTTGACACCGCGCCATTGTCCAGAACTAATCTCACTTTTGTCATGCCAAAGTCAATGGAGGCAGTCCACGAGGCCCCGGCAGCGGGGGTGTCTGACAGTCCCGCGGTCGTGCTCGAAGACGTCTCCAAGTCCTTTGTTGGGCCCTCCGGCCGCAAGACGGTGGTCGACAAACTCTCCCTCAGCATTGGCGCGGCCGAGTTCTTCTCGCTGCTTGGGCCCTCAGGGTGTGGCAAGACCACCACCCTGCGCCTGATCGCCGGGCTCGAGCAGGTCGACGAGGGTCGCATCGTGCTCGGTGGGCGCGACTCGACCGCGCTGCCGGCGCACGCGCGCAACGTCAACACGGTCTTTCAGAACTACGCGCTCTTTCCCCACCTCAACGTCTTCGACAACGTCGCCTACGGTCTGCGCCGACAGCAGGTCCGTGGCCCCGAGCTACGTCGTCGGGTTCGAGAGTCACTCGCTCTCGTCCACATGGACGGCTTCGAGTTCCACAAGACCCAGCAGCTCTCGGGCGGCCAGCAGCAGCGAGTCGCGCTCGCGCGCGCGCTGGTCAACGAGCCGACCGTCCTCCTGCTTGACGAGCCACTCGCCGCGCTCGACCTCAAGCTCCGCGAATCGATGCAGGAGGAGTTAAAGCGACTCCAGCGCGAGCTCAAGCTGACCTTTCTCTTCGTCACCCACGACCAGGCCGAGGCGTTCGCGATGTCGGATCGCGTCGCGGTCATGGACGGCGGGCGCCTGGTCCAGGTGGGCTCGCCCGAGGAGCTCTACCTCAACCCGGCTAACCACTTCGTCGCGACCTTCGTGGGCCGCGCCAACTTCATCCCCCTCGACCTGGTTCGCGGGGACAGCTCGGGACGCGTCGCGGCCAAGCGCCTCGACCCGAGCGCCGCCGGCTCAACCGCGTCGGACTCCGCGGTCGGGGACGCGCTCAACGCCGGGCGCTCGGTCTTCGTGCGCCCCGAGCGCCTGAGGCTTCGCCTGGCCTCCGAGCCGCCCGCCACCGACGCGCCCGTCGTCGCGGGGACCGTCATCGATCGAACCTTCGCCGGCGGGGTGACCGCCATCCGGGTGAGGCTGAGCCCGGACGTCGACGTCCTGGTCACGTGCGACAGCTCGTCGTCCGAGGTCCGCGACGTCGACGTCGGCGACGACGCGTTCGTCACGTGGAGCGCCGAGGACGCAACGGTCATCGGATAACGACAGAGATCGACGCGCGACGGCGACGTCGGCGCGCGACGAAGGAAGAAGGGGGAAGGCAATGACGAAAAGGTCCAGGCGAGGGGGCGACGACGTCGTCCGAGTTCTCGCACCACGGGGAGCGCGGTTCACCAGACGGGACCTAATCAAGCTCTCCACCGCCGCCGGGATCGGCATCCTCGGCGCTGAGGCGGGGCTCGCGACGGTCGCCGGAGCGACGGGACTGAGCGCCCTCGAGGCCGCGGCTCGCACGAGCCTCAAGGCCGCGGGCCATCACACCAACGCCCTGTACATCTACACGTGGGGTCAGTACGACAACCCGACCACCTTCACCGCGTGGAAGGACGCGACCAAGATCGCGATCCAGTTCGGCAGCTACAACTCCAACGAAGAGATGATCGCCAAGCTCGAACTCGCCAAGGGCACCGCGGGCTACGACATCATCGTGCCCACCGGCGGGTACATCCCGGAAATGGCCGCCAAGGGACTGCTTCACCCGCTCGACCACGCCAAGCTCCCCAACTTCGCGACGCTCGCGACGGGCCTGCTCAATCAGCCGTGGGACCCGGGCAACAAGTACACCGTCCCCAAGGACTTCGGCACGACGGGCTACATCTACGACAAGACGATCATCACGAGCAAGATGAGCACGTGGGACGACTTCGCCAAGGCCGCGGCGCTCCCCGGGGTGTCGGGCAAGGTCTCGGTGCTCGACGACCCCAACGACGTCATGGGCATCGCGCTGTGGAACGCGGGGGTCGACTGGAACACCAAGAACTCCGCACAGCTGCACGCGGGGACCCGGTGGCTCATCAAGAACCTCGCCCCGCACATCAACAACTTCGACTCCTACCCCGGGGGCACGGGCGGGCTGACCAACGGCACCTACGTGCTCTCCCAGGCCTGGAACGGTGACGCGCGCCAGGCGATGGAGAAGGACCCCTCGCGCTTCGCGTGGGTTATCCCGTTCCCCAAGTCGGAGATCTGGATCGACAACTGGGCGATTGCCAACGGCGTGAAGAACCTCGACACCGCCCACGCGTTCATCGACTACGTCATCGGGCCGGTCGTCGCGGCCAACGAGACGGAGTACACGGGCTACAACACCGCGGCGAAGAACGTGCAGAACTACCTGCCCAAGAACACGCCCATAGAGAGCGTGATCTTCCTCACCCCCGAGCAGGAGAAGCGTCTGTCGTCCTACGTCGTCAACAACTCGTACAACCTGCGCACCCAGCTGTACGACCAGTTCAAGGCCGCGGCCGCCGTCTAGGCCGGCCGGCGGGAACGAGATGGCGAAGCTCCGCGGAGGCCTGGCGTGAACACGCGAGGTCTCCGCGGATTCGTCGTCTTTTCGTACCTGTGGTACGCGGCGTGGTTCGTCGCGCCGTCGGTGATCATGCTCGTCTACGCGTTCGGCAAGACCGCGGGGCTCACGCAGTCGGGGCTCGTCAATCTCCACCACCTCGGCCTCGGCAACTTCCGCGAGGCGCTCCAGTTCCCCGCGGGCACGGTGCTCGAGATCAGCCTGCAGAACGCGGTGCTCGCCACCGCGCTGTGCGGGCTCATCGCCTACCCGGTGGCCTACTTCCTGGCGACCAAGTTGGGCAGCCGCACTCGCGTCATTGTCTTGCTGCTCGTCATCCTGCCGTTCTGGACCGACTACCTGCTGCGCATGCTCGGCTGGCGCATCTTCCTCAGCCCGCTCGGCCTGCTCTACAACGCCATGCACGCGGTGGGGCTCAACGTGGGGAGCCTGTCAATCCTCGACACCCGGGGTGCGGTCATGATCGGGCTCGTCTACAACTACCTGCCGCTGTTCATCCTTCCCCTCGCCGTGGTCCTCGAACGGATGGATCCTCAGCTGCGCCAGGCCGCCGACGACCTCGGCGCCCGCCCCTGGACGGTGTTTCGCTCGATCACGCTGCCCCTGTCGATGCCCGGCGTGGTCGCCGGCACGGTGCTGGTCTTCGTGCCGATGCTGGGCGACTACGTGACCCCAACCCTGCTCGGGGGCGCGCGGGGCCTCATGGTCGGCACTCTGATCGCGTCGGAATTCGGCGAGGGTCAGAACTGGTCGCTCGGCGCGGCCGAGTCAATTCTGCTCGTCATCATCCTGGTGGGGATTGTCGTGGGCGTGGCCGGGCTCTCGGCGGGACTGCGCGGAATAAGTCGATGGCTGCGCCGCCGGGTCCTCGCGCGTGAGATGGCGGCCGCGTGAGGACCGGCCTGCGCTCCAAGCTGGCCCTCGGAACGTTCACGTGGATCGTGATCGCGTTTCTCTTCTTGCCACTGGTCGTCGTCATCGCGTTCTCCTTCAACGCGGGATCCGACGCGTTCCTGTGGGGCGGCTTCGGCTCAGCGGCCTACTCCCAGGCCCCACACGACACGACTCTGATCGCCGCCCTCAAGGTGTCGCTCGAGGTCGCGGCCACGACCGGGGTGCTGAGTGTGGTGGTGGGCCTCGCCGGGGGCATGGCCACGGTGCGGCGAGGCTGGGCCCCTCGGATCCTGCTGATCATCTTCGTCGTGATCCTGGCGACCCCCGAGATCGTCGGCGCGAGCGGCGACCTTCTGTGGTTCGTCACCCTCGGCGTGTCCAACGGCTACCTGCGCCTCGTGCTCGCTCACTCGGTGTTCGGCAGCGCCTTGACGGCACTCATCGTGCGGGGTCGCGCGCTCGGCCTAGACCCGGCGGTCTTCGAGGCCGCCAACGACCTCGGCGCCACGGCGCCGACGATGCTGCGCACCGTCGCCGTGCCCCTCCTCGCGCCGGCGCTGATCGCCGGCGGCCTGCTCGCCTTTACCTTCAGCCTCGAGGACCTCGTGACCTCGGTGTTCGTGAGCACCGCCCAGACGACCCCGCTGCCCGTCTACATCCTCGGGTCGTTCCACTCCCAGTTCCACACCGACATCTTCGCGATCGCGGTCTTCATGTTTGTCGCGACGACTCTGCTGTTCGTGGGCGCTCTCGTCGCGATGGGTGGTGGCTCTCAGGCCCGACTGCGCCGCGGCCTGCGCCTGCTGAGCGCCGCTCCCAACGACGCCGCGTGATCGACCGTTGGAGCGGAACGCCGTGACCCCGGTGCGCTTCGTCCAACCCCCAGTCGAGTCGCCCGGTGAAGTCTTCTGGCTCACCGAGGCGCTCGCGGGTGAGCCCGCGCTAGCCCTGGCGCCGCTGGTGGGCTCGGTGAGCGCCGACGTCTGCGTCGTGGGCGGCGGCTTCACGGGGCTGTGGGCGGCGATCGAG
>JBOGFU010000073.1:0-1548 GCA_050743545.1 Acidimicrobiales bacterium
CGCCTGATTCGGGCGTAGGTTCGAGGTCGCAGGTCCTCACCGAGCCTTGACCGAAGCGCCGACGTGAAGAGGGTGCAAGTCGGCCGCCCTGGATGGGCGAAAGCCCAGAGGTGAGGTTCCCTCCTTAGGCCAGGGGACCTGCACGTTTCACGTCAGGTGACCCCGAGCGTCCACTTCCCGTCGAAGTCGAGCCCGAGGTTGACGAGACGTCGGAGGTTGATCGCAGCGACGCGCATCGAGAGCCCGAGCTGGTTGCGCTCGACGCCGCGGAATCTGACGCGTCGGTAGTGGTCCTTCACGAGCCATGAGATCGATCGCTCGACCATGGGGCGCCACTTTCGATACTCCTCAAGGTGGTCCCTGTCGCGCCATGCCCGCCTTGACTCGACAAGCTCCGCGTCGTGCTCGGCGAGCTTGAGTTGGCGCCCCCTCGCAGCCGTCGTGCATCTGGACCGCAGCGCACAGCTCTTGCAGTGACGCCTGAAGTCCGCGTTGCCCGCCCGAGTGATCCCGACCGCCTGGCCTGCAGGGCACGTCGCTGTTCGCGCGACGTGGTCGATCGTGAAGTCGTCGCGGCTGAAGCCGCCGGGAACTGCGGCTCGATTGCCGGGATAGGGCTTGATCGCCTTTGTGTGCCCTGCCTTGTCGAGCGCAGCCAGCGTCTCGCCGGAACCGTAGGCACCGTCGGCGAGGACGACGAGCCCCGGCGTCTCGCGCGCCAGGAGCTCGACGCCGTTCGATCCGTCCTACCCGCTCGCTGGGGTCAGCTTGGCCGCGGTCACGAGTCCGGTCTCCGGCTCGACGGCCAGGTGGGCCTTGTAGCCGTCGCGATACTCGGATCGCGACTTGTGCATGTGGCGCGCCTCTGGGTCGACGACCGAGATCACCCGGTCCTTGGCGACCCCGCGCACGATGCGCCACCTGCCCTCGTCGTCGAGCTCGACGTCCTGGCCCGCGACCAGCGCGAGCAGGGCGACCGAGTCGCGCTGGTCCTCGTCGAGCGCCACGTCTTGGACCGAGAGGAGGACCGAGTGGGCGTCGCCGACGAGGGCGTCGATGAGCTCAGCCCGTGCCTCTGTGTCGTCCCAGGCGATCTGGGGCTTGCCGGGGACCTCGTAGTCGTGCGCGCTGACCGCTGCAGCTCCCGCGGCGGTCACCTGGCGGCGGACCTTTCGGATCTGGGCGACCAGCTGTGTCACGGTGTCCTGGGTCGCGACCGCGTCGTCGAGGAGCGTCGAGTCGAGCGCCCGCTTCGTCTTTCCCTTGAGCACCCCCGTCGCCTCGATGACGGCGCGCACGGCCTCGAAGACGCGCTCGGGACGAGCCGAGTTGCGAAGCCTCGTGCGCCAGTAGGTGAGGACCGAGAAGTCGAAGCCCTCGTCGTCGAGCGGCAGGCCGCATGCGACCTTCCAGCTGATCCGGTCGCGCAGCGCTCGGCCGGCGTCGCGGTCCGACAGCCCCTCGAGGGACTGGAGCACCATGACCGAGGCCACGACGTCGGCCGGGATCGAAGGACGGCCTCGCTTGGACGCGAAGAGGTCCTCGAAC
>JBOGFU010000074.1:0-1968 GCA_050743545.1 Acidimicrobiales bacterium
GCGCCCGTCGTTCCCCAAGGGCTTCCGCAACGAGATCCAGGTCGTCGGCACGATCTTCAGCGCCGACCAGGAGAACCCCCACGACGTGCTCGCGATCAACGCCGCGTCGGCCGCGCTCATGATCTCGGGCATCCCCTTTGACGGCCCGATCGGCGCGGTGCGCATGGCGTACACCACCGAGGGCGTGTGGGCCCCGCACCCGACCTACGCCGAGGGCGACGAGAGCGTGTTCGAACTCGTGGTCGCGGGGCGCTGCCTCACCGACTCGGTCGAGTCCGACGTCGCGATCATGATGGTCGAGGCCGGCGGCACCGCGGGCTCCTTCGAGCGCTACGCCGACGGCGCGCCCAAGGTCTCCGAGGAGGTCCTCGCCGAGGGCCTCGAGGCCTCCAAGCTGTGGATCCGCGAGTCGGTCAACCTCCAGCGCGAGCTCGTGCGCGAGTTCGTCGCCGCGCGGGGACCGATCGAGCCCCTCGCCTACGAGGCCCAGGCCGACTACAGCGACGACCTCTACGCGCGCGTCGAGGCCGTGGGTGCCGCCGCGCTCGGTGAGGCCAACAAGGTCACGTCCAAGGCGACGCGCGCCGCGGCGATCGACGCCGCGACCGCGCTGATCCAGGGGACGCTCGCGCCCGAGTTCCCCAACCGCGCGGGCGAGGTCAAGGCCGCGGTGCGCTCGCTGACCAAGAAGCTCGTGCGCCAGCGCATCGTCGACGAGGGCGTGCGCATCGACGGGCGCGCCACGGGCGACATCCGCCCGCTCTCGGCCGAGCTCGACCTCTTTCCCATGACCCACGGCTCGGCGCTCTTCCAGCGCGGCGAGACCCAGGTGGTCAACGTGACGACGCTCGGCATGCCGCGCATGCGCCAGCAGCTCGACACCATCGGCCCCGACGAGTTCCGGCGCTACATGCACCACTACAACGTCCCGCCCTACTCGACCGGCGAGACCGGCCGCGTGGGCGCGCCCAAGCGCCGCGAGGTCGGCCACGGGATGCTCGCCGAGCGCGCGCTGATCCCCGTGCTGCCCAGCGAGCAGGACTTCGCCTACACGATCCGCGTGGTGAGCGACGTCATGGCGTCAAACGGCTCGACGTCGATGGCGTCGGTCTGCGGGTCGTCGCTGTCGCTCATGGCGGCTGGCGTGCCGATCAAGGCCCCGGTCGCGGGCATCGCGATGGGCCTCGTCTACGACGAGGGCCAGTACGTGACGCTGACCGACATATTGGGCGCCGAGGACGCGTTAGGCGACATGGACTTCAAGGTCGCCGGCACGGTCGACGCGGTCACCGCGCTCCAGCTCGACACCAAGATCGACGGGCTCCCCGCCGACGTGCTCGCCAAGGCGCTGCACCAGGCCAAGGAGGCGCGCCTGGCGATCCTCGACGTGATCACCGAGACGATCCCCGCGCCGCGCGCGCAGGTCAGTGAGGTCGCGCCCAAGATCGTCTCGATGGAGATCCCCATCGACAAGATCGGCGAGGTCATCGGGCCCAAGGGCAAGGTCATCAACACCCTCCAGCAGGAGACCGGCGCGGACATCGCGGTCGACGACGACGGCGTGGTCGGCACCGTGACCATCGGCGCCAAGGACGGCCGCGCGGTCGAAGAGGCGCGTCGGCGCATCGAGATGATCCTCGACCCGCCCAGTGCCGAGGTCGGCGCGACCTACCAGGGCCGTGTCGTCTCCATCACCAAGTTCGGCGCGTTCATCTCGATTCTGCCGGGGCGTGACGGGCTGCTGCACATCTCCAAGATGTCGCCGCTCAACGAGGGCAAGCGCATCGGCCAGGTCGAAGACGTGCTCTCGCTCGGCCAGTCCCTCGAGGTCCACGTCGACGACATCGACCCCGCGGGCAAGGTCTCGCTCAGCCTCGCCGGCGAGTTCGCCGGCGTCGAGGGCGAGGAGCGCCCTGCGCGCGCGCCGCGCGAGTCGCGCGGACCCCGCGAGGACCGCGGGCCGCGTGA
>JBOGFU010000075.1:0-3864 GCA_050743545.1 Acidimicrobiales bacterium
GAGCGCGCGACGCGCGTGACGATCACCTCGAAGGGGACGAGTCGGTCCTCGACGGCGCGGTTGACCCCGCCGTAGCCGACGAGCAGCACCCGGCGGTCGGCGAGGCTCGGGCGCATGGTCTGGGACCAGCGGCCCTGCGCCGACGCCCGCACGAACTCGGGGATGCCGCGCAGCGACGCCAGGGTGAGCGCGAGCGCGAGCTCGGCGGTGGACGTCTCGTGCACGGACGCGGCGTTGGCGTAGGTGACCCCCGGGGGGAGCCGCTCGGCAACCCCGTCGTAGCCCAACCAGAGGCTCTGGACGAGTCGCGAGCGCACGTCGGCCAGGCGCGCGAGGCGCTCGGCCGCGCCGAGGTAGGGCGCGACCACGAGGTCGATGTCGCTCCGGGGCGGGTCGCCCTCCATGGACCACACGATGACGTCGACCCCCTCGACGTCGCCCAGCGCGTCCACGAGCGACGCGTCGGGCACGCTCAGGGTGAGGCGCGCGTCGCTCAGCGAAACAGCCCCGCGTAGGCGTTGAGCGCCGGCTGACCGCCCAAGTGCGCGAAGAGCACGTTGTCGTGGGTGTCAATTTCGCGGCGCTCGACGAGGTCAATGAGCCCGGCGAGGGACTTGCCCTCGTAGACGGGGTCGGTGATCATCGCCTCGAGGGACGCGCCGAGGCGAATCGCGGTGATCGTGCGCTGGTCGGGCACGCCGTAGGTGCCGGCGTGGTATCGCTCGTCGAGCGTCACGTCCTCATCGGCGATCTCGTGGTCGACCCCGATGAGCTCGGCGGTCGCGTGGGCGATTCGCGTCACCTGCTCGCGCGTCTCGATGGGCTTGGCCGACGCGTCGATGCCGAACACGCGTCGCTCGGTGCCCCCGAGCGCGAAGCCCGCGATCATCCCGGCCTGGGTCGACCCCGTGACCGAGCAGACGATCACGTGGTCGAAGTGCACGCCGAGCTCGCGCTCTTGGTCGAGCACCTCGAGCGCCCAGCGCGCGTAGCCGAGCCCGCCGAGGGGGTGGTCCGACGCGCCCGCGGGGATCGCGTAGGGCCGTCCCCCGCGTCGCTCGACCTCGGCGAGGGCGGCCTCGAAGCTCTCCTTGACGCCGATGCCGAAGGCCGCGCGCACGAGCTTGACGTCGGCCCCCATGATGCGACTCAACAGGATGTTGCCCACGCGGTCGTAGGTGACGTCGGGCCAGTCGACCCAGCTCTCTTGGATGAGCACGCACTTGAGACCGACGCGCGCGGCCGCGGCGGCGACCTGGCGGGTGTGGTTGGACTGCACCCCGCCGATCGAGACCAGCGTGTCGCAGCGCTGGGCCAACGCGTCGGCGACGAGGTACTCGAGCTTGCGAATCTTGTTGCCGCCGAAGGCGAGCGTCGAGTTCACGTCGTCGCGCTTGGCCCAAATGGTGGCGCCGCCCAAGTACTCGGTGAGCCGGTCGAGTCGCTCGATGGGCGAGGGGCCGATCGTCAGCGGATAGCGGGGAAAGTCCTGGAGTGCCACGTGCTCCCTTCGAACGCGCCGAGGCTAGCGCCGCCGCGCCCAGCTCCGCTCGCGCGCGAAGAGCTTGGGCAGGTCGTCGCGTCGCGCGGCGTAGACGTCGGCGAAGTCGGGGTTGGGCGAGAACTTTTCACCGGGGACCCCGACCGGCTCGTCGAGCCGGCGCTGGCCGAGGGCCGCGGCGGCGACCAGCGCCGCGCCGCGCAGCTGGGCGATCATCGGCGCGGGGACGCGCTCGACGTCGCGCGCGAGGGTGTCGGCAAAGATCTGGCACCACAGACGCGAGGTCGCGCCGCCGCCCAGGAGTCGCAGCGGCTCGAGGCGTCGCCCGGCGAACCTCTCCGCGTAGCCGAGCAGCCACGCGCTGTTGGCGGCCACCCCCTCCATGACCGCGCGCGCGAGGTCGGGCGTGGTCGTCGTCACCGACAGTGACGTGAACGCGCCACGGACCCGGCGGCTGTCGCGCGGCGATCGCTCGCCGGCGAGCCACGGCGCGAACGTGACCCCGCGCGACCCGGGGGGCGACGTCGCGGCCATGGCGGTCAGGTCGTCGTAGGAGGGCGGTTCTCCGGTTCCGGCGAGGGTCGATCGCAGCCACTCGAGGGACTTGGCGCCGGACTCCTGGTTGTTGAGCATGAGGTAGCTGTCGTTGGTGAGCCCGGGGATTGTCACGATGGAGTGGAACGCGTCCAGCTTCTTTGACGGCACGGGGCAGCTGATCCACGACGACGTCGAGAGCGCGACGTGGGTCTGGTAGAGCGAGGTCGCGCCCGATCCCACCGCCGCCGCGTGTACGTCGGGCATCCCGGTGACCACGGCGACGCCCTCGCGCAGGCCGAGCTCGGCGGCCGCGGTGGCGGTGAGCGAGCCGACCACCGAGCCGAAGGCCACCAGGGGTGGGAGCTTCGCGGTGTCGATCCCCGCGAGGCCCGCGAGTCCCTCGTCGTAGGCAAACCGGTCGAGGTGTCGGTTGTCGGTCATGAACACCAAGAACCGTGACGCGTGGGTCGCCGTCGCGACGCCGGTGCAGCGCATCGTGAGGTAGTCCACCGGCTCCATGAACCAGCGCGTGCGAGCGGCCACGTCGGGCTCGTCGTGCGTGAGGTAGAGGATCTGGCCCACCGGGTCCGCACCCGACGTCGACGGTGCGCCGCCGGTGCGCGAGACGTAACGCCACAGCGCGCGTGGGCGATAGCCCTGGACCGGACCGCCCACGGCGCGGCGAACGTGGGCGCCACCGCGACGGTCCTGCCAGGTGAGGCACGGCCCCGTCGGTCGACCGTTGGCGTCGACGGGAACGGTCGACGCGTACTGGCCGGTCACGGCGACCGCGACCACTCGCTCGCGGGCCAGCCCCGGGCGCGCCATCAGCCGCCGCGCGGCGCCGGTAATCAGGGTCCACCACTCGTCGGCGTCTTGGGTGGCGGCGCCATCGTCGCCGAACGCGGTCGCGACGCCGTGGTGCTCGAAGTCGAGGACCGCCCCGTCGAGCCCGACGAGTCCGATCTTGGGCCCGCCGGTGCCGAGGTCAATCGCCAGACAGAGCTCGGCGTCGCTCACGACGCGGGCACCGCGCTCTGCTGGTCCATGAAGTCGGCCATGACCGCGCGGATGAACTCGTCGGCCTCGGGCGAGGGACCGCCGGCCACCCCGCCGTAGATCGCCCCGGAGCGGGCTACCTCGTCGCGGTGCGCGAGCGCGTAGGCCACCCCCTCGGCGAGGTCGTCGGCCCACCGCTCGGCGACCCCGGGCTGGGTCTGGGGGCGGGTGACCGCCATGTGCACCGCGTTGGGGTACTGCTGGCCGTTGAGGCGCCAGCCCCGCGAGCGCAAGAAGTCGTTGACCAGGTAGACGTCGTACTCGTCGGAGGTGAAGGAGAAGAGAAAGGTCGGCTCGCCGATCACCCGCAGCGACGCGTGGGAGCGGACCGCGGCCTGCATCGACGCCGAGGTCTCGAAGATCGCGCGGGCGTAGCGGCGATAGCCCTCGCGTCCGAGGCTCACCATTGACGCCCAGGTCGCGGCGATCAGTCCACCCGAGCGCGACCCGTCCATGCCCGGCGAGCAGTACTTTCCGCCCGACCAGTCGGTCTGGAAGAAGTACTGAGAGTCGCGCAGCGCGCGCTCGGCGAAGCAGACCACGCTCGTGCCCTTGAGCGCGTAGCCGTACTTGTGGGTGTCGGCCGAGATCGAGGTCACGCCGGGTACCGCAAAGTCGAAGGGCGCAATGTCGTAGCCGAGCTCGCGGCCGAAGGGCAGGATGAACCCGCCGAGGCAGCCGTCGACGTGCAGCCCCACGCCGCGGTCCATCGCGACCTCGCCGAGCTCGGTGATCGGGTCGACCGTGCCGTAGCCGTAGTTCGACGC
>JBOGFU010000076.1:0-5068 GCA_050743545.1 Acidimicrobiales bacterium
TCGCACTACAGCTTGGCGTAGATGAGCTCGAAGGCCTCGCCGACCGTGGAGATGTCCTTCAGCTCGTCTTCGCCGACCTCGATGTCGAACGTCTCTTCGAGCGCCATGACCAACTCGACCAGGTCGAGGCTGTCGGCCCCGAGGTCGTCGGCGAAGGAGGCCTCGGGGGTCACCTGGGCCGCGTCGACGGCCAGCACCTCCACCGTGTTCTCGGTGAACTTGGTCATTGCTTCGTTGCGGTCCATACCCCCACCTCGCGTTCGCGCCTGGACCATCGTAGCCAACGGCCCCGCGAGCGGTCCGCCTAGGTGCCGAGCGAGAGACCGCCGTCGGGGGTGAGCACGCTGCCCGTGATGTAGCGGGCGGCGTCGCTGGCCAGGAAGCCGACGACCCCGGCGACGTCGGCGGTCGTGCCCGCCCGTCCCATGGGGATGAGCGCCGCCATGGCCTCGCGCGCCGCGCCGAGCTCGCTCGTCATGTTGGTGTCGATGAGCCCGGGGGCGACCACGTTGACCGTGATGCCCCGGGTCGCGACCTCCTTGGCGAGCGCGCGCGCGAGACCGACCAGCCCGGCCTTGGCCGCGGCGTAGTTGGCTTGGCCGGGCACGCCGACGAACGGCGAGATCGAACCCATGAAGATGATCGACCCGGCGCGCGCGCGCACCATCGACGCGAGCGCCGCGCGCGCGGTGAAGAACGCGCCGTCGAGGTTGGTGGAGAGGACCTCACGCCACTGCTCGTCGCTCATGCGCAGGGCGAGGCCGTCGCGGGTGACCCCGGCGTTGGCGACGCACACGCCGACCGGGCCGAAGTCCTCGACCGCGGACTTGACCGCGTCGGTCAGCGCGGCCGAGTCGGTGATGTCGAGCGCGACCGCTCGCGCGCAGCCCGCGGGCGCGCTGCCCGAGCGGCTGATCCCCACGACGTCGTCGCCGAGGGCGACGAAGTGCTCGCAGACCGCCGCGCCGATCCCGCGGCTGGCGCCGGTGACGATGACGAGGCGGCTCACAGGTTGATCTCGCGGATGTCCTCGGGTGCCGTGGGCACGAACTGGGCGTCGAAGTCACGGATGCGCTTGGTGAGCCCGGTGAGCACCCCGCCGGGAGGGAGCTCGATCGACACGGTGACCGAGTCGGGCAGCGCGAGGGTGGCGTCGAGAAATAGGACGGGTGAGGTCAGCTGGCGACTCAGCAGGTCGCGCCACTCGGCCGCGCTGGAGTGGACCTCGCCGTCGACGTTGGCGATGACCGTCGCCTCGGTGGAGCCCCAGTGGGCCGTGGCGAGCGCGTCGTCGAGCTCGGCCTGGGCCGGCGCCATGAGGGGGGAGTGGAACGCGCCGCCCACCGGCAGCGGGGTCGCGCGACGCCACCCGAGCTCGCGGTGGCGCTGGGCGAGCTCGTCGAGCCCCGCGCTCGTGCCGCTGACCACGACCTGGCCGGTGCCGTTGACGTTGGCCACCCACACGTCCTTGATGCCGTCGAGGCCCTCGCGAGCGCCCGCGTCGCCACCCATGAGCGCGATCATCGACCCCGGCGCGGCCTCGGCGGCCCGGGCCATCGCCGCGCCGCGCACGGCGATGAGGCGCGCGCCCTCGTCGATCGAGAGCAGCCCCGAGGCGACGAGCGCGGAGAACTCACCAAGGCTGTGGCCGAGCAGGTAGCGCGGGCGCAGGTCGTGGTCGAGGAGCTCGCCGTAGCCGACCATCGACAGCGCGAAGGTTGCGATCTGGGCGTTGTCGGTGCGCACGACCTCGTCGTCGCCGGCCGAGGTGAGCAGCGCGTCGACGTCGACCCCGACGACGTCGGAGATCTTGGCTACGACCTCCCAGTGGCGCGACGCGTGCCAGGGGATGCCCGCGCCGGCGCTGAGGGACCCCTGACCAGGAAAGAGCGCGACCGCGCGGTCGTTGTACGGCAACACCGGCCAGTCGGACACGCGACCACGGTAACAGCGTGCCCCGAGCTCTCTCGGGTTTGAGAGTCGACGTGCGCGCGCTGCGGCGCGGGTCGGTGGTGGGTGCCCGGAGTGGGACTCGAACCCACACACCCTTTCGAGTAAAGGCTTTTGAGGCCTCCGCGTCTGCCGATTCCGCCATCCGGGCCGTAGGCCACGCTACCGCAACCCTAAAGTGACCGGCGTGGAGGCCACGCTCTGGCGCGACGACGCGCGCCTCGCGCGACCGGTCGCGGCCGCGGGCCAACTCCACGACCGACGCGCGCGCCTCTTCCTCGAGCTTCGCCACGACGGCGTCGCGGGGATGGGAGAGATCGCCCCCCAGCCCGAACGCCTTCACGGCGACCCCTCGACGGGCGACGTCGTCGACGAGCTGCGCAACTTCACCCTGCCCGCGTTCGCCGACGCGGCCCGGCGCGAGTCGGCGGTGCCGTCGTGGACGCGCGTCGCGCGCTTCGCCGGGTCGCGCCCGGCGAGCCCGTTCGCCGCCGCGCTGGTGGAGATGGCGGCGCTCGACCGCGAGCTGCGCGCCGAGGGGAGTCGGCTCGGCGACCTGTGGCCGGCGACCGGCTCGACCCCCGTGACCGCGACGGTGTCGCTGCTCGACGACGTCGAGTGGATCGTCGCCGGGGCCCAGCGGGTGCGCGCCAAGACCGCGCCGGGTGCGCTGAGGGCCTCCGCGCTCGAGCGCCTCGCCGCCCTCGACGTGCCCGTGTTGCTCGACTTCAACTGCTCCGCGCGCGGGGCCGCCGACGTTCACGTCCAGCTCCTCGAGGTCGCGGGGGTCTGCACCGTCGCCGCGGTCGAGCAGCCCTTCGCCCCGGGCAACTTGGCCGACCACGCCGCGCTCGCCGTGTCGCTCGGGGTCGCGGTGAGCCTCGACGAGTCGGTGCGCGCGCGTCGCGACCTCGACGCGATCAGCCACTACCGCGCCGCGGCGATGGTGTGCATTAAGCCCGCGCGCGTGGGTGGGCTGGCCAACGCGCGCGCGATGGTGCTGCGCGCGCGCGACCTCGGGCTGGCCGCGTACCTGGGCGGCTTCTTCGAGTCGGCGTTCGCGCGCGGGGTGCATCGCGTGCTCGCCGACCACTGCGTCTCCGAGCCCTCCGACCTCGCCGTCGTGGCGCGGGTCGACCTCGCCGGCCCGGAGGCCGTCGCGGTCCCCGACGGCGTGGGGGTCGCGCCGGGGCCAAGCGTGCTCGAAGGGGCCACGCGCCTCGGTGAGTTCACGTGACCTCTCTTAGACTTGACCGGTGAGCCCGCGCCTGCAGCGCCGACACTTAGAGGACGTCCAGCGGCGCCTCGGTGCGGCCCGCGAGAGCTTGGCGATATTAGAAGAGCAGGTCGCGGTCTGGAACGACGCCCTCGACGACGCGCGGATCCGCTCCCTGGTCTCCGAGACCCCCCTCCAGACCGCCGAGTACTCCGAGTTGAGCCGCCACGTCCTGGTCGCCAACGCCGAGATGCAGCGCCGCCGCGCCGATGTCCGTAGCCTGATGGCCGAGCGCGACGAGCTGCTGCGCGAGTGGACCCCGAAGGATGAGCATGGATAAGCGTGTGGTGATCGCCGACGATGAGTCGATCATCCGTCTGGATTTGAAGGAGATGCTCGAGGGTGACGGCTACTTGGTCGTCGGCGAGGCCGCGCGCGGCGACGACGCGCTGGCGCTGATCCACGAGCACCGCCCCGACCTCGCGCTGCTCGACATCAAGATGCCCGGTCTCGACGGGATCGAGGTCGCGCGGGCCCTCAAGGGCTCCGACACGGTCGTCGTGCTCCTCACCGCGTTCTCCCAGCGCACGCTCATCGAGAGCGCGCGCGACGCCGGGGTCGTCGCCTACCTGGTCAAGCCGTTTCGCTCGAGCGAGATCCTGCCCAAGCTCGCGTCGATCCTCAACCCGGCGCCCGCGGGCCACCACGACGCGCCCAGCGCCGCCCACGTCGACGACAAGATCGAGACCCGCGAGGTCGTCCAGCACGCCAAGGAGTGGCTGATGGAGAACCGCGGGCTCGACGAGCCCACGGCGTTCGAGGTCATCCAGCAGTCGGCGATGCGCTCGCGCTCTCGCATGCGCGACGTCGCCCAGCAGATCCTCCGGGGCGAGTTCGTTGGCTGAGCCCGCCTCCGACCAGCGCCCGCTGCTGCTGCTCGACGGCATGTCGCTCGCGTTCCGCGCGTACTTCGCGCTGTCGACCGAGATCGCGACGTCGACCGGGCTCGTCACCAACGCGCTGCACGGCTTCGCCGGGATGCTCCACTCCCTCGTGCGCACCCAGGAGCCGCGCGCGGTCGCGGTGGCCTTCGACCTGCCGGGCGGGACCTTCCGCGACACGATGGTCGAGGACTACAAGGGCGGCCGCGACGAGACCCCGGTCGAGATCGAGCACCAGTTCGACCTCATCCGCCAGCTCTGTGACGCGCTGCACATCCCGGTGATCGGCGTCGCGGGCTACGAGGCCGACGACGTCCTGGCGACGCTCGCCACCGCCGCGCGCGACCACGCCGAGCCGGTCATCGTCGTCACGGGGGACCGCGACACCTTCCAGCTCGTCGAGGACCCCTACGTTCGCGTCCTCTACAACCGGCGCGGGGTCTCGGACTACTCCCTCTACGACGAGGCCGGGATCGTCGAGCGCTGCGGGGTCGAGCCCGCGCGCTACGCGCTGCTCGCCGCGCTGCGCGGGGACCAGTCCGACAACCTGCCCGGGGTGCCCGGGGTGGGCGAGAAGACCGCGGCCAAGCTCCTCGGCCAGTACCGGGACTTCAACGAGCTCTACGCGCACCTGGCCGACCTCACCCCCAAGCTGCGCGAGAACCTCGCGCAGTTCGAGCAGCGCGCGCGCACCAACGCCGAGGTCATGCGCCTCATCCGCGACGTGCCCCTCAGCGTCGGTCCCGACGACCTCGCCCTGGGCGGCTGGGACCGCGCCCAGGTGACCGCGTTCTTCGACCGCTACGAGATGAGCGGCGCGCGCTCGCGCTTCGAGAAGCTCCTCGCCGAGGGGCTGCTCGGCCCCGCGGGGTCGGCCACCACCGCGCCGGTCGCCGCGCCGGCGGCCGTCTCCGCGCCGACACCGGTCGCGCGGGTCGTCCCCCTCGCCGACGTGCTGGGC
>JBOGFU010000077.1:0-1568 GCA_050743545.1 Acidimicrobiales bacterium
TCGTCAGCGTGACGAGAACGGGCGTTGAGATGGAGGCCCTGACCGCGTGCGCGGTGGCCGCGCTCAGCCTGGTCGCGGCGCTGCGCCACGTCGACCCGTCTGCGCGAATCGACGACCTCGTCCTCGAGCGAAAGAGCGGCGGGGCGTCCGGTGAGTGGGGCCGACGCGGCGCCCCCGTCACCTAAGCGACGGGGGCGTTCGCGACTAGGCCTTGAAGGCGACCTTCACCACCGCGGAGTCCCCGCCCGCGGCGTTGCCGGCGCTGATCTCGCAGTGCTTGAGGTTTGACGCCTTGGTGCCACAGGTTCCGTTGCCGACCTTGCCGGTCACGACCTTGAAACTCGTCGTGGGAATCTTGCCGCCCGAGGTCACGGTCACTGGCTTCAAGGTGGCGAGGTCGCAGCCCTTCTGACCCGTCGAGCCGACGACGCACTCGACCAGGTAGACGTGGTCGCCCTTCTTGAATCCGCTGCCCGAGACCTTGACCTTTTGGCCGTTGTGCAGACCGGTGGAGGGTGACGCCTTGAGCTTGCGCGGAGTCGCCACGCTCTTCGGCTGGGTGGTCGTCGTCGTCGCCACCGTCGTCGTGGTCGTGGTGGTCGTGGTGGTCAAAGGAGTGGCGAAGCTAATGGGCGTGCCCGCCGCGTCGGACTGGTTGGAGAGACTGCCCACTTCGATGATGCAGTTGTCGAGGTCGGTCGAGATTGTCCCGCACGTCGAGGTCCCAATTTTCCCCGTGCCAACGGTGAAGTTGGTCGCGACTAGTACGCCCGAGGCGTCGACGGGGGCGGGAGTCGGAAACGGTGCGCTGATCGTCGAGCAGTTTGCCTCGCTCGTCGCCGGCAAAGAACACTCGATGATGTAGAACGGCTGGTCCGACTGAGTGAAGCCCGAACCCGACACCGACACCACCGAGCCATTAACGAGGCCTGAGTCCGGCTGCACCATGATGACCGGGCCGGACACGCGCGGGCTCTGGTGAGCCGACGCCACCGTGACCCCGAAGAGGGCTCCGCCCAAGGTGAGTACTGCGACCGCGACTCCTACGCCAACTCTCTTCATGTTCCACCCCTTGTCGTCGTTGTGTGCGCGACCGCCACGGCGGCCAGTGTTTGACCCAGAGAGGTTACCGGGGTCCCACGCCGGCGTCACGCCACGCCCCTCAGCCCAGCCGCGACATCTCCACGGTCACCCCCAGCGCGCTCGACGGTCCCCCGTGGTAGACGCCCTTCAAGGGCGCGACGTCGCCGTATTCGCGGCCCTTGGCGACGACCACGTGGTGGACCCCGATGGGACCCCCGTTCGTCGGATCGACCGCGCGCCAGTCGCTCGCGAAGTACTCGACCCAGGCGTGGCTCTCACCGGTGACGACCTCGCCAACCTCCACGTCCGGACGCGACAAGAAGTACCCCGAGACGTATCGCGCGGGCACCCCGACGTGGCGCAGCGCGGCGATCGTCACGTGGGTCAGGTCCTGGCAGACTCCCCGACCCTGGATCCAGACCTCTTGAGCCGTCGACGAGACCACGGTGACGCCACGCTCGTAGGCGACGTGCCCGCGCACGAGC
>JBOGFU010000078.1:0-2960 GCA_050743545.1 Acidimicrobiales bacterium
CGCCACCGGCGCGAGCGCGCCGATCGCCCTCACCCGGGCCAACCCCACGGGTCAGGTCCTAGCGCGCCGCGCGGTTGAACCGCCATACAGAGTGCGCCGCTGGCGCGGGGATCATCCCCGGAGCGCCGTGAGCGAGTCGGCTACTGCGCGGGCCAGGCGGCGTTGGGCGCGCCGTCGTTGGCGAAGGCCTCGACCATGTCGTGGGCGTCGTCGTCGTGGAACTGGATCGGCGGCGACTTCATGAAGTACGCGCTGGGGCCGATGAGGGGCCCGCCGATGCCGCGGTCGAGCGCGACCTTGGCGCAGCGCACGGCGTCGATGATGACCCCGGCCGAGTTGGGCGAGTCCCAGACCTCGAGCTTGAGCTCGACGTTGAGCGGCACGTCGCCGAAGTTGCGGCCCTCCATGCGGATGTAGGCCCACTTTCGGTCGAGCAGCCACGGCACGTGGTCGCTCGGCCCGATGTGGACGTTGTCGGCGTCCATGTGCGCGTCGAGCTAGCTGGTCACGGCCTGGGTCTTGGAGATCTTCTTGGACTCCAGGCGCTCGCGATCGAGCATGTTCTTGAAGTCCATGTTGCCCCCGACGTTGAGCTGGTAGGTGCGGTCGAGGGAGAGGCCGCGGTCCTCGAAGAGTCGCGCGAGCACGCGGTGCACGATCGTCGCGCCGACCTGGCTCTTGATGTCGTCGCCGATGATCGGCACGCCCGCGTCGGCGAATTTGCGCGCCCAGGTGGGGTCCGACGCGATGAACACGGGGATCGCGTTGACGAAGGCCACGCCCGCGTCGATCGCGGCCTGGGCGTAGTAGCGCTGGGCCTCCTCCGAGCCGACCGGCAGGTACGACACCAGCACGTCGGCGCGCGCCGCGCGAAGTCGCTCGGCGACGTCGACGGGCTCGAAGGGCGACTCCTCGATGACCTCGCGGTAGTAGCGGTTGAGCCCGTCGAGGGTCGGCCCGCGCTGGACGGTCACGCCGAGGGTCGGCACCGTGGCGAACTTGATCGTGTTGTTTTGGCCGGCGTCGATGGCCTTGCCCAGGTCGTTGCCGACCTTGGACGCGTCGACGTCGAACGCGGCGACGAACTCGAGGTCGGCGACGTGGTAGCCACCGAGGTTGACGTGCATGAGACCGGGTACGTCGTCGCCGGGCTTGGCGTCGCGGTAGTAGGTGACGCCCTGGACGAGCGAGCTGGCGCAGTTGCCGACCCCGGCAATGGCCACGCGGATCTTTTCCATCGATGTTCCTTTCACGTCGCCTTGGCGGCGACTTCCTGCTGGTTGTGTCGTTCGGTGGCCAACTTGGCGTCGATCCACTCGAGGTCGAGCTCGACGCCCTGCGCGGCGTGGGTCATCACGTCGCGCGCGTAGTCGTCGAGCTGTTCGTTGGTCGCGCTCGCGCGGACCTCGGCCAGGCGCTGGACGAGGTCGGTGCGGCGGCGCTCCAACAGAGTGACGCGCAGGCTCGGCGTGAGGTAGCGCGCGAGGGCCATGCGCAAGGAGAAGTTTCGCGAGTCGTCAACCGTCGCGGGGTTGGCGAGCATCGACACGAAGTCGCCGCGCCCGCGCTCGGTGATCCGGTAGACCTTGCGCCCGCGCCGTCCGAGCCCCGTGGTCGCGCGCCGCGCGCGCAGGCTCGCGCGCTCGCCGGCGAGGGAGCCGGTGGAGAGCGCCGAGAGCGTGGCGCGCGCTTCGGAGGCGACGGCCTCGACCAGGCCGAGGCGCTCGAGGCGGGCGAGCGCGGGGTAGATCGAGCCGAACGAGACGTTGGCCCACACCCCGAGTCGCTCGCGCAGCTGCGCGCGGATTTCGTAGCCGTGGTGGTCGCGCTCCATGAGGAGCCCCAGTATGGCGATGTCCAGCACGTCACACATCATATCACTTCGATATATCGAACAGTACGGGTGGTGCGGGGCCGTGTGAGGCCCCCCGCTGTAATGTCGCCGCATGGAGCGCAGCTTCGGCTCGACGACCGCCGACGGGGCCGTCGTCGAGTTCGGGCTGATTCGCCGCGCCCTGCTGGCCAAGGTCGCCGCCGGAGAGCTCGGTCGCGAGGACGTCTGTGACGCCCACCCCGAGCTCCTGCGCGCCGCGCGCAACGTGGGACGCGCCACCGGCGAGGCCTGCCCGGTCTGTGAGGCCGCGGACCTCGTCGAGGTGACCTACGTCTTTGGCGCGCGCCTGCCCGCCGGGGGGACCTGCCCGACGAGCCGCGCCGACCTCTTGAAGCTCGAACGCCGGGAGGAGCCGGTCGCGTGCTACGCGGTCGAGGTCTGCGTCGCGTGCAACTTTCACCACCTGGCGCGGCGCTGGTCCGCGGGCGGGCGGCGCCGCAAGTCCGTGCGGACGCGGGTCGGCGAGTAGTGCACCTCGCGCCCCAGGTCCGGGCGCGCAAGCGCCGAGCGGGGGCCGCGCCCCTCGTCATGATCACTGCCTACGACGAGCCGAGCGCGCGCTTCGTCGCCGCCGCCGGCGCCGACCTCATCTTGGTGGGCGACTCCGTGGCCAACGTCGTGCTCGGCCAGGGCGACACCTTGCACGTGACCCTCGACGAGATGTGTCACCACGTGCGCGCGGTGGCCGCCGCGGGGGTCGACGTCCACGTCGTCGCCGACCTGCCCTGGCTCACGTACCACGTGGGGCCTTACGAGGCCGTGCGCCACGCCGGCGCGCTGGTGCGCGCGGGCGCCCACAGCGTCAAGCTCGAGGGGGGGCGGGTGCGCCGCGAGGTCGTGCGCGCGATCCTCGACGCCGAGATCCCGGTGATGGGCCACCTGGGCCTCACCCCCCAGAGCGTGCTCGCCTTCGGGGGCTTCAAGGTCCAGGGTAAGACCCACGAGGCCGCCGAGATGCTCATCAAAGACGCCGCGGTGCTGGCCGACGAGGGGGTCTTCGCGGTTGTCGTCGAGGGCGTGCCGAGCCTCGTGGGCACGCGGCTCACCGAGTCGCTCGACGTGCCCA
>JBOGFU010000079.1:0-4760 GCA_050743545.1 Acidimicrobiales bacterium
ATCTGCGCGCTACAGGCGGCGATGGACGGATTCCAGGTCACCACCTTGGAGGAGGCCCTGCCCGTCGCCGACATCGTGATCACGGCGACCGGCAACCGCGACATCGTCACCGTGGACCACATGATCACCATGAAGCACCAGGCCATCCTCGGCAACATCGGCCACTTCGACAACGAGATCGACATCGCCGGGCTCGCCGCGCTCCCCGGGGTTCGCCGCGACACCATCAAGCCCCAGGTCGACAAGTGGACCTTGCCCGGCGGCAAGACAATCATCCTGCTTTCCGAAGGCCGCCTGCTCAACCTCGGCAACGCAACGGGTCACCCGAGCTTCGTCATGAGCAACTCCTTCACCAACCAGGTCATGGCCCAGATCGAGCTCCATCAGAACCACGCCGCCTACGAGCGCGACGTGTTCGTCCTGCCCAAGGCGCTTGACGAAAAGGTCGCGCGCCTCCACCTGGCGGCGCTCGGGGTCAAGCTCACGACCCTCACCAAGCGCCAGGCCGACTACCTCGGCGTCGCGGTCGAGGGGCCCTACAAGCCGGACCACTACCGCTACTAGCGCGGGTCGACGCTCACGCGATCGAGATGAATCCCGAGGTGATGCAGAGCCCGAGCGCGTTGATCGCGACGAAGCCGACCACGAGGGCGATGACCAGTGCGCGCGACAGGCCGGATCGGCCCGTCGGCGCCGGCGTGGGCATGTACCAGTCCGGCAGCAGCCCGCGCTGATGGAGCACCGCGCCGTCCCACGCGACCGCGTCAGGGGCGAGGGGCGCGTCTGGGTCCGCGGCGAGCGCGAGCGCGCACAGCTCCTCGTCGCTAATGGGCTCCGCGTCCACGGCGTCCGCCACTGACTCTCCCGACTCATCGCCCCCACGTCGACCGTACTGGCCAGCGCTCGCGGCCCGCCCCCACCGCTCACCCTCACGGTCCTCTCGCGGCGTCGCGCGTTACGCCTCGGAGGCACCCCAGTGACCAGGAAAATCGCGAATCTCTGACTACACGCTTGACGTGATATCAGAATGATGTCATACTGACATCGTGTTGATATCAGACTATTGGTCCAAGTTGCGCTCCGGCCTTGAGGCCCTCGGCGAGATCGGCGGCCCGGAAACGTCCGCCACCGCCCAGCGCCTGTCGTCCGCGCTGGAGCCCATCGCCCGCACGGCGCTGCTCGACGCCGTCAACGAGCTCGTCCAGGAGTTCAACCTCCGTCATCACCAGGCCGTCGGCGTGACGCTCGGACCCGATGACGTGCAGATCGCCCCCCTGGCCGAGGCCGCGGGTGAGGCGCCGGCCTCTCCCGCCGGCGACCTCACCGCGCGGTTCGCCTTGCGGATCAGTGACGAACTCAAGAGCCGCTTTGAGCAGGCGGCGGCGGAGTCGGGCCAGTCGGCCAACACCTGGATACTCCGCGCGCTCGATCGCTCGCTGCGCGGACTGGACGAGAGCGGTTCGTGGAAGCGCGAGATGCGCGGACGCGGCCACAGCTAAACGAGAGAGAGGACAGCCCCATGACCACCCACGACGAGAGCGGCGCCACCGCGCGAACCCGACGCGAGACCTTCCACTCGGGCTCGCCGGTCGCCGCGCGACTCGCGACCCGCAGCGGCGACATCGTCGTCACCACGTCGTCGACCGATGAGGTCGTCGTTACGCTTCGCACTCCCCCCGGGGCGTCGGGGTCACACCTCGACGGCGTCGAGGTCGAGTTCGACGCGGCCCGCCAGACGTTGCGCGTGACCACCCCCGCGGCGCTAGGCCACGGCGGCTCGTCCACGGCCCGACCGTGGCGCCGCAGCTTCATCGCGCCGTCGCCCCGCGACGTCGACGTCGAGGTGTCGCTGCCCGAGGGCTCCGACGTCGAGATCGACACCGCGTCCGGTGACAGCGTCATTCGAGGGGCCGTGAAGGCTGTCTCCGTCCACTCGGCGTCGGGCGACGTGGTGGTCGACGACGCGGACTCGGTCAGCGCGCGAACCGCGTCGGGCGACCTCATGATCGGCCGGACCACGACATCGCTGAGCGTCCAGTCCGCGTCGGGCGACGTCGTCGTCAAGCAGGGCGCGCGCACCACCAAGATCGAGAGCGCATCGGGTGACGTGAGGGTAGCCGCGACCGGCCACACCACCGAGGTCTCCACCGCGTCGGGCGACGTTAACGTGGGCGCGGCGTGCACGGGCAAGGTCTCCGCCCGCAGCGCGTCGGGCGACGTGCGCATCTCCGTCGCCCCCGGTCTCAATATCGACGTCGACGCGCACTCGGTGACCGGTGAGCTCACCAGCACGATCGACCTGAGCCGTGACGGCTCCGATGACGCCGGCGAGGTGCTCGACCTGCGCGTGGGCACTGTCTCGGGGGACGTGGCGGTGGTGCGCGCCTAACGCCAGCGGCGCGCCACCACCTCCACGTGCACAACGACGAAATGTCCGCCCTCGGTCTCCACCCAGTCGCGAAAGCCTTGCGCTATCGAGCCCAGCTCCTCGCGGGTCGTCAATCGGGCGGCGAGGGCGTGAGTGGCGAAGTCACTGGCGACGACGCGCTCGGCCCACAGCTGGCCCCACCAGCGGCGCTCGTCGGCGGTCGCGAAGGTCCACGTCGACGCGCTCACGACGAGGTCGTCGAAGCCGGCCGCGCGAACCCAGTCGGGCAAGCGGCGCCCGGCGTCGGCGTCGCCACCCAGTCCCGCGGTGACCTCGTGGTAGAGCGAGAGCCATCGGTCGAGCCTCGCGTCGCGCGGGGCCCACACGAACTCCCCGTAGTCGGCGTCGCGCACGGCGACGAGCCCGCCGACGCGCAACACCCGCCGCGCCTCGACCAGCGCGGCCACGGGATCCGACAGATGCTGAAGGACCTGGTGAAGATAGACAACATCGGCGCTCTCATCGAGGAGCTCGAGCTGGTAAGCGTCGCCCACCTCAAATGACAGGTTGTCGGTCCCCGCGTGGGCTGCGCGCGCCGCGCTGACCACCGACTCCTCCCGATCGATTCCCACCACCGCACCGGGCGCGACTCGACGCGCGAGGCCCGCGGTGATCGTCCCCGGGCCGCAGCCGACGTCGATCACCCGCTGGCCCGGTCGTAGATGGTCGAGTAGAAAGCCGGCCGAGTTCTCCGCGGTACGCCAGCGATGCGACCGCAACACCGAGTCGTGGTGACCGTGGGTGTAGCGGTCCGCGGGCGACATCGCCCGAGCCTAGGCACCGGGCCGCGGCGGCCGGCCCCGGGGGGCGCGGCCGCCGCTCGCCGTTACTGCGTGCTGGTCGGCGGGAGCATCCCGGCGGGAGCGGACCCAACCGGCCCGGCTCCGAAGCCGTCCTGGATCGCCGTCACCTTGAACGCGCCGTCCAGCTTGACGGTCACGTAGCTGCCGTCGGCCTTCTCCATGTGGACCTCGTAGGGCGAACCAGCCGAGTCGGTCTCGGCGCGCACGACGGCTGCCCCGGGCTCCGCGGCCTGGGCCGCGGCCACCGCGTCGGTGAGCTCGGAGCCCGTGAGCAGCGTCTCGCCCGGTCCGTGAGTCAGCGTCGCCGGGTCGGTGCGTGCGGTTCCGCTCGCCGGCACGGTCGTCGTCGTCGAGCCGCCCGAGGCGGCGGACGCGACGCCGGCGGCACCGAGTCCGACTCCGGCGACGAGCGCGCTCGACACGACGATCCGTCGAAAGCGGTTGGTGGGGGGTGTCATCTGAATCTCCTCTAACTGTGGTGTCGTGGGTCTCTCCCGCGACCCCACCACGTTGCCCGGTGGAGATAAGCCGGCCTCACGCGCGCGCTAAGCGCGAACTAATTGTTCGGGTCGTAGAGCGGGCGACGATAGAGCACGTGACGACGAAACTCCCACTCCGGCAGGGTCGGGTGATCGAAGTCGTCCTCGTCGTGGTGGGTGAAGCCGAGGTGCTCCATCACGCGCCGACTGCGCCAGTTGCCGACGGTCGTCATGCTCACGACCTCGCCACGCGGCGGCTGCAGCCCCACCTCGCGCGCCCACGATAACGTCGCGCGCGCTCCCTCGGTCGCGAGCCCGCGACCCCACGCGTCGACGCACAGTCGCCAACCGACTTCGATCGCCGGCGTGAAGTGGGCCTCGAAGCGCGGCAACCCCAGTCCGATGAAGCCGGCGAACGCGCCCGTGTCGCCGACGTCAACCGCCCAGAGCCCGAAGCCGTTGAGCCACGCGGCATTGATCCGATCCACGAGCGCGTCCGACTCCTCTCGCGACAGCGGCGAGGGGAAGTGCTCCATCACCCGCGGATCGGCGTTCATCCGCGCGAAGGCGTCGCGGTCGTCGTTTACAAATCCGCGGAGGCGCAGCCGGTCCGTGGTGAGGACGGGTACCTCCACGGCGGGCGTCACACCGCGCGAAAGTGCGGGTTCTTGATGAACCCGACCAACGAGCCGTCGGGCAGGGTCACCGTCGCGGTGACGATTCCGTCGCCAACGTCGGTCGCGGGCCCGTGCACGCGCGCGCCGCGCGACGTCGCGTCGGCGAGCGCGGCGTCCACGTCGTCGACTCCCCAGTAGGCGTGGGCCCCGTCGGTCGGGTCGGCGTCGGGCAGCAGGCCCAGCTCGTAGCCGGCGACGTTGAACCCGATGTAGAACGCCTCGTCGAAGTAGGGCCCGACACCGAGGAAAGAGGTCCACCACGCGCGAGCAGAGTCGAGGTCGGGCGCGGGGTAGATGACGGTGCGAAGTCCGAGCAGGGTGGTCATCGCGCGACCCTACCGCGGGCCCGTCACGGGTGAAGGAACGTCGACGT
>JBOGFU010000080.1:0-4105 GCA_050743545.1 Acidimicrobiales bacterium
GCTGTTGGACGACGCTGGCGCCCACCGTGATGGGCTCGCCGATCACCTCGAGCAGCCGTTGGGCCAGGACCTCGGCCTCGTCGCGGTCGTCGAGGCCCTCGGCGAGGTAGAGGAACTCGTCGCCGCCGAAGCGACAGAGCGTGTCCGACGCGCGGGTCGCCGCCTCCAGGCGACGCGCCATGGCGATGAGGAGCTGGTCGCCGGCGAAGTGGCCGTGGGTGTCGTTGACGCCCTTGAAGTCGTCGAGGTCGATGATGAGCACGGCGCCGATGCCGCCGAGCCGGCTCACGCGCGCGTGGGCCTGGGCCAGTCGGTCCTCGAAGAGCGCGCGGTTGGCGAGCCCGGTAAGCGGGTCGTGGAGCGCGCGGTGCGACAGCTGCTCGTTGAGCGCGCGCTCCTCGGTGATGTCGCGCTCGGAGAAGACGAAGTAGAGGATGTTGCCCTGGGCGTCACGCGCGGGCGAGCGTGAGACCTCGACGTCGATGACTCGCCCGTCCTTTCGCAGGTAGCGCTTGTAGTAGCGCTCCTGCTCGATTTCGCCCGAGATCGCGCGCTGCAGGGTGGTCTCGGTGATCCCGACGTCGTCGGGGTAGGTGAATGGCGTCGAGTCAAAGCCAATGAGCTCGTCGCGACCGAATCCGACCATGTCGCAGAACGCGTCGTTGACCGCGATGATGCGGTCGTCGACGCCGGTGAAGGTCATTGGCGCCATGTTGCTTTCGAAGGCGACGCGAAAGCGAAGCTCGGCGTCGACGCGAGCGAGCTCCTCGTCGCGACGCGACGAGCGGTCGCGCACCGCGGCGAGCGCCCAGCCATTGCCCTCGATGACCACCGACGACAGCGCGAAGTCGACGGGCAGCTCGCGTCCGCCCTTGCACAGCATGGAGAGGTCGAGGTCGCTCCAGATAAGCGCGGACCCGTCGTCGGCCGAGTAGAGGCGCCGGGCGGTGGATTCGAGGCTGCGATGTCGCGGGGGGATCAGCATGACGACGTCCTGGCCGATCAGCTCCTCGGCGGAGTAGCCCGCCATGCGTGACAGCGCGCTGTTGACGAAGCGCATGACCCCGTGCGGGTCGAGCAGCGCGGTGCCGTCGGGGAGGGCCTCGAGGATGGTCTTCCAGGTGACGTCGAGGTCGATCGCGGGGCCGTCGGAGCGGGACGCGCGTCGCGACCGGCCCGCCGAGCGGGTTGAGGCGCCATGGGTCGACGAGGTGAGGTCCGACACGTCCGTCACGCCTTCGACGTTAGAAGGGCTCAGTCGGGAAAAATGTCACCCTCGCCACAACGCTGACGCAATTTGCTGCGCGGTGATCGGTGAATCACCTGACCACGAGGAAATAATTTTCCACCACGGGTCGCTAGAGCCGAACGACGTCGCTCGACCCACCGTGTACGCGCTGGTGGCAGCTTCGACAGAGGAACTGACCGTTCGTCGGTTCGTCAGTGCCGCCCGCCGTTTCGGCGCGCTTGTGGTGGAACTCCGACCCTCGAGAGCGACAGCGCCCGAAGTGAGGGCAGGCGTCGCGGGTGCACTCGCAGACACCGTGGGCGCGCTTGCGAAGTGCCAGCTGGGTCTCGTCGCTGAAGGGCATCAGGGCTCGTCCTCTAGTCCTGGGGGGCGTTGGTAGGGGACCATGTATAGCGCCCGGGCTTCATTAGGGCAATCTCTGCGGCTGGCGCGCGATGAGCGTGTAGAGAACGGGCATCGGGGAGGCGCGAGGGTCGGGGGCGTTAGCCGCGCCTCGCCCGAGGCGCAACCGGTACCTCCCGTCGGGCTCGTCGACTCCGTCCATCGAACGGGGGTTGAAGCCCATCGAGAGGTGCTCTTCAAAGTGAGTGGGGGTGAGACCCGCGTCGATCGCCGCGGTCACGACCTCCGCGACGCCGTGCGCGTACTCGGTGACGCTCCAGGCGACGTCGGCGTCACGCTGCGCGTACGAGCCCGTGCCCGAGAAGTCGTGCGGGCCGTCGAACGCGTAGGGGAAGTCGACGACAAGTGGGTCGACGCTGTCGATCATCGTCAGCAGGGGGTGCAGCTCGACGAGCACCAGCGACCCCCCGGGGCGTAGCGCGCGCGCGGCCGACGCGAACCACGCGTCGAGGTCGTCGATCCAGCAGAGCACGCCGATGGTCGCGTAGACGAGGTCGAAGCCGTTAGCAAGCGTCGCGGGCAGGTCGCGTGAGTCGGCCTCGACGGTGACGACGGAAACGCCGCAGCGCGCGGCGAGGTCGTCGAGGCGCGCCAGCGCGGTCGCCGAAAAGTCGACCGCGGTCACGCGCGCGCCGGCGCGGGCCATCGTGATGGCGTCGGCGCCGAGGTGGCACTGCAGGTGCATGACGTCGAGCCCCGCGACGCCCGCGCCGTGGGTCGCGACGTCGAGCGCGGCGGCCTCCTCCCCTCCCATGAGGGTCCCGCCCGCGACCACCGCGTCAAGGTCGTAGTAGGTGTCGCGGCCCGTGCCGTGAAACGCGGCGAGCGACTCCCAGTGCGCGAGGTTGGTGGTGTCCACCGCGCGAGTCTAGGGAGGCGCGTCTGCGCGCTGGGGTCGCGACCGTTGCACACCCGGGGCGCCGTCGCGGGGGTCACTACCATGGCGAGCGAGGTGTGACGTGTCCCAAGTAATCTTCGCCGCGTTCAGCAATCGCGACGACGCGGTCGCGCTCGCCCACGAGGCGGTCGCCCAGCTCGGCCACGAGGGGATCTCCGCCGCGCTGCACCGCCTCGACGTCGACGAGCCCCAGGGGATTGACGACGACGCCCTGGTGGTGAGCCTCGGGGGTGACGGAACCTTCCTCAAGGCCGCGCGCCTGGCCCACGGCTTTGGCGCGCGGGTCCTGCCCGTGGACCTCGGTCGACTCGGATTCCTCCTCGCGGTGCCCTCCAACGACGTGGTCGAAGGGGTCAAGACCGCCCAGCGGCGCGGGGAGGCCGTCGAGCGCCTCGCCCTCGAGGTGACGTCGCCGGGCAGCGACCTCGTGGAGTTCGCGCTCAACGAGGTCGTCGTCGAGCGCGCCCAGGGTGGCCAGATGGTGCGCGTGCGCACGTTTATCGACGGCGACGAGTACCTGACGTACTCCGCCGACGGCGTGATGGTGGCGACACCCACGGGGTCGACCGGCTACTCGTTCTCGTGCGGCGGACCGGTCGTCGACGCGTCGCTCCAGGTTCTCATCCTCTCGCCGATCGCCCCCCACTTCACGATTGACCGGTCGATCGTGGTCGACGCGGCCAAGGAGATACGCCTGGAGGCCGACAACAAGCCGGCGATCATCGTCGCCGACGGGCGAACGATCGCGTCGCTCGCCCCGGGCGGGTGCGTCGAGGTCCGGCGCAACCCCCGGCCCGTGAGGGTCGTCGCGACGTCGCGCGTCGAGCTCGGCTTCCGCCTGCGCGAGGCCCTTCGACAGGGACATGCCTAGGGCCCAGCTCCTCGAGCTCTCCGCCCACGGCGTGGGCGTGATCGACGACGCAGTCGTCGAGTTCGGCCCGGGGTTCAACGTCATCACCGGGGAGACCGGCGCGGGCAAGACCCTGTTGCTCGGCGCGCTGGACCTGTGCCTGGGGGGCGAGGGGGCGCTGGCGCGCTCGAGCGCGGGGTCCGACACCCGGGCCGCGGCGGTCTTCCGGCGACCCGACGGCGTCGAGACCGTATTGTCGCGCGCCGCGGGCGGTCAGGGACGACTTCGCAGTGCGGTCGACGGGGCCGCGAGCTCGGCCGAGGCGCTGCGAGTGCTCGCCGCGGGTCTGGTGGTCGTCAATGGCCAGCACGAGTCGCTCGCGCTGCGCCAGCGAGGCGACGTGCGCGCGCTGCTCGACGCCAGCGCGGGCATCTCCACCACCGAACTCGCCGACACCCGTCGGAGCCTCGCGGAGGCTCGTCGCCAGCGTGACTCGCTGGGTGGTGACGCCACGGCGCGGCTGCGCGAGGGCGAGTTCGTCGCGTTCCAGATCGCCGAGATTGAGGCCACCAAGGTGCTCGACCCTGACGAGCTCACGGAGTCGCTGTTGGAGTTGACCCGCCTGACCGAGCTGCGCGACGGCCACGCGGCGCTCGTCGCGGGGTTGGACGAGCTGGACGGCGACGCAGACGACGCGGTGCTCGCG
>JBOGFU010000081.1:0-2559 GCA_050743545.1 Acidimicrobiales bacterium
CTGTCGCCTCGCGCCGCGCGCGCGGCGCGTCGGTGCGTCGAGGCCTTCGCGCCCGACGTCGTGCACCTCCACGAGCCTTTCGCGCCCCTGATCGGATGGGCGATTCTGGGGCGCCACGCCGCGCCCGCGGTGGCGACCTTCCACCGCGCGGGAGGGGGCCCGGCTATCACCCTCACGCGCCCGTTGCTGCGCTACCTCGCGCGCGGGGTCGACGTCGCCGCCGCGGTGAGCGCCCCCGCGGTCGTGACCGCGCGCGCGGGGTCCGGGCTCGACGCGGTCGAGCTCTTCAACGGCTTCGAGGTCGAGCGCTTCACCGACGTGGCGCGCGAACCCCACGACGGGGTCGAGGTGCTCTTCCTCGGTCGCCTCGAGGCGCGCAAGGGCGCCGACACCGCGATCTCGGCGGTCCGGGCCCACAACGCCGGGTCGGGCGCGCCGTGGCGGCTCGTCGTAGCGGGCGACGGCCCGGAGCGCGCTCGCCTCGTCGCGCTGGCGGCGGGCGACCCTCGCGTCGACTTCATCGGCGCGGTTGACGATAAGGCCAAGCGCCGGTGGCTGCGCCGCGCCGACGTCGTCGTTGCGCCCTCGACCCACGGCGAGAGCTTCGGGCTCGTGCTGCTCGAGGCCATGGCGAGCGAGACCCCCGTCGTCGCGAGTGACATCGAGGGCTACCGTGACGCCGCGCGGGGCCACGCGACGCTCGCTCCCGCGCGCGACGCGCCCGCGTGGACGAGGGCCATCGACGCCGCTCTGGCGACGTCGAGCGCCGACCTCGACGCGGCGAGCGCGCACGCGCGGGGGTGGTCGATGGCCGCGCTGATGGACCACTACTCAGACCTCTACGCGCGGGCCCGCGAGCGATTCGCGACGACCCGGTAGCCTTGACCGGTGGCCACCAAGCAGCGCTCGCGCGCCCGGCGCACCCCTCGCGACCGCACCCCGCGCTACGTCGCCCCGGTGCTCGACCCGACTTGGCGCAGCCCCTATACGCCCTCGGGCGCCGAGCGCCACGCCAACCACCGCGCGGTGCGGGCCTTCGCGGTGCGCCGTCGGGTTCCTCGCGCGATCGCGGTCGGCATCATCTGCGTCGCGCTCGTCGTCGGGGTCGTCGTCTGGCCCTGGCTGCCCGTGCTCGCCGCGGCGATCGCGCTCGCCTACGCGTGGGACTTTCGCCGTGCGCTGACCCGCGACGAGCACCAGGGCCGCGCCCTGGGGCCGCTCCTGCGCGAGCGACTGAGCGCGGGGGGCACGCCGACCGACGCCACGCGCCTCACCACGGTGATCGACCGGCTCAGCGCGACCTTCGGGGTCGACCGCGTGGGCGCGCGCGTCGTCGCCGACGCCACCTACAACGCCGCGCTGGTCCCCGACGACGCGGGGTTCACCCTGATCGTGACCGACGCGCTGATGAGCGACCTCGAGCTCATCGAGCTCGAGGGCGTGGTCGCGCACTGCCTGGCGCGCCACCGCCTCGGGCTCATCGAGCGCCAGAGCCTGGCCAGCGTCGTGAGCGCCACCCCCGAGGCCCGCGCCGAGCTCGCGGGGGTCGGCGCCACCTACCGAGCCGACGAGGTCGCCGCGGCGTCGATTCGCTACCCCCTGGGGATTGCCGCGGCGCTTCGGCGCTGCGCCGCCCAGGCGCCCGTCGCGGGCTCGTACTTCACGTCGAGCGACTACGACGCCCAGCGCTGGATCTGGTTCGACGTCCACGCCGACCGCGCCGAGGCCGACCTCTCCGACCTCGACGACGCCGAGCTGCGCGCTCGCGCATTAGAGGAGTGGTGAGGGCGCCAGTAGAATAGGCGTATGGACACCCCTTCGCCGGCCACGGTCGGCACCCAGTTGGTCAAGCGGGGCCTGGCCGACATGCTGCGCGGCGGCGTGATCATGGACGTCGTCAACCCCGAGCAGGCGAAGATCGCCGAGGACGCGGGGGCCGTCGCGGTCATGGCACTCGAGCGCGTGCCCGCCGACATCCGTCGCGACGGGGGCGTCGCGCGCATGAGCGACCCCCAGATGATCATCGAGATCCAGGCCGCGGTGACCGTGCCGGTCATGGCCAAGGCGCGCATCGGCCACTTCGCCGAGGCCCAGGTCCTCCAGGCGCTCGGGGTCGACTACGTCGACGAGTCCGAGGTCCTCACCCCGGCCGACGAGGAGCACCACATCGACAAGTGGGCCTTCACCGTGCCCTTCGTCTGCGGCGCGACGAATCTGGGCGAGGCGCTGCGGCGCATCGGCGAGGGCGCGTGCCTGATCCGCTCCAAGGGCGAGGCCGGCACCGGCAACGTCGTCGAGGCGGTGCGCCACCTGCGCACGATCAACGCCCAGATGCGACGTCTCCAGAGCGCCGACGCGTCCGAGCTCTTCGCGCTGGCCAAGGACCTCGCCGCGCCCCTCGCGCTGGTCCACGAGGTCGCCGCGTCGGGACGCCTGCCCGTGCCGATGTTCTGCGCGGGGGGGATCTCGACCCCCGCCGACGCGTCGCTGGTGATGCAGCTCGGCGCGCAGGCCGTCTTCGTGGGCTCGGGGATCTTCAAGAGCGACGACCCCGTGCGC
>JBOGFU010000082.1:0-8539 GCA_050743545.1 Acidimicrobiales bacterium
GACGGGCACCGTGGGCGACGGCACCGCGCCGATCTCGCGGGCGAAGAGGTCCCACAGCCAGCGACCGAGCGCGACGCCCGAGGGCACGCCGACGACGACGCCGACGAGCGCGACGAGCGACGCCTGCCAGGCCACCGCCGCGGCGAGCTGACGCTGGGTGAAGCCGAGCGCCTTGAGAAGCGCGAGGTCACGGCGTCGCCGGTTGACCGACGACACGAGCGTCAGGCCCAACGCCACGACGGCGCCGAGCGCCAGCCCCGACGCCAGCAGCAGGGGTGTCGTGCCCATGGAGCGGTAGTTGACGATCTGGGCCGGGCGCTGGACCGACAGCGCCGACGCGACGTTGCCCTCACAGTTCTGATTGGTCGTCTTGGTGGCGAGGATGGCGTTCGCCGAGGTCACGAGCGCGTGGGTTGCCGCCCGGCCGGCGGCGGGTGAGGCACCCGAGCGCAGGCGAATGAGCACCATGTTGGGGCCGTTGCAGCCTCGCCCGTAGGTGAGGGGTCCGAGCTGCTCGGTGACGCGGCTCGCGTTGGACGGGATGAGGGCGCCGACCCCCATTGACGTGTGCAGTCCCTCCGAGATGCCGATCGCCGGCATCGTCGCGACGCCGACCACGGTGAGGCGAATCGGGACGGGCGGGTAGCCCGGGACGAACTGCACGTCGACCACGTCGCCCAGGCGCAGGTGCAGCTGGGCGAGGGTCGCCGCGCCGAGGACGATCTGGTTCTTGGCGCGCATCGCGTGCCCGGCGATGATCGGCGGAGCGACGACGGCCCCGGGGTGCTCGAGCAGGGTGGGTACCTCGACGCCATTGAGCTGGAGGGTGACGAACCACAGGTTGGAGTACGCGGCGACCGCCGGCGTGCGCAGAGCGCTCAGCGCGGCGTTGGGCACGGGGCCGTAGCCGTCGGAACTCACGACCGCGGTGTTCCAGTTCCAACCGTAGAGCGCGGGGCGCGACACGAGGGTGTGCAGGCTGGAGCCAAAGGTGAGCGTGGCGTTGACGACGCACAGCGCCACCACCGCGCCGACCATGGTCCAGCGCGTCGGCACCGCGGCGCGCCCGCGCCCCGAGTCCACCGCGTAGCGCACGCCGGTCACCGCGGAGAGTGGCAGGCCGGCGCGCGTCGCGAGGCGGGTGGTGGCCGACGAGCGCGGGCGCCACGCGTGGCGACGAGCGAGGCGCACCGGGGTCGAGGTCAGCGCGAGCGCCACCGTGGCGGCGCTGACGATGGCGATGAGCACCGCCGCGCCGAGTCCGAGCACCGTCCAGTCGGCGTTCAGCCCCGGGTGGGGATAGACCGACCGGACCGGCCCGAGGGGCGCCAGGGGGGAGAGCGCGAACGCGACGAGCGCCGCCAGCACCGCGCCGGACAGCACCGCCGCCGCGAGCCCGATCACCCCGTCGAGGCTGAGGGTCAGGGTGTCCGCGCCGAGCGCGCGCATGACGTCGAGGTCGCGGCGCCGCGAGCTCATCTGACGCGCGACCGCCTGGAACGCGAGGAGCAACGCGGCGAGCCCGGCGATTCCGCCGAAGACACCCAGCGCCAGGGCCACGGGTCGAATCGACTGCTCGGCCTCGGCGATTGACTGCGAGGCCACTTGGAAGTCGGTGAAGAACCGCTCGGTCGTCGTCCAGCGATGCTCGACGGCGGTCACCGAGCGAGCCCCGCCGCGGAGCTGGACGCCGAGGTAGATGAGCGCGCTGCCCCCGGTGGCCTCGCGCGCGAGCGCCGGGGTGCCCACGATGTAGGTGGGGTAGCGAGCGATTTGGTCTTGGACGACCTCGCGGTTGAGTAACCCGATACCCACCACGTGCAGGTTGACGCGCAGTGGGGGCTGACTCGAAATCTCAACGGGCAGGCGCTGGCCGACGTGGAGGTGAAGGAACGCGGCGGCGGCCTGGGTCACCACGACCTCGTCGGCTCGAGCGGGGTTGGGGCGCCGCCCGCGCGTGATCGTGACGCGGTCCTGGTTAAAGAGAAGGCCGTCGTAGCTCGCCACGAGCACGACCTGGCTCTCCAAGCTACGCGCGACGACGCCGCCCTTCACGACCAAGCTCGCGGGCAGCGCCTGGTAGGCCTCGACGTGCGTGACCTCCGGGTAGCGCTTGACCGCGGCCACGAGGCGGCCGACTTCGCCGGGTCTCATGAGACCCGCGCCGCCCGCGGGCTCGATGATCATGGACGACGGGTTGGTTCCCGCGAGGAAGGTCGTGTACGACGACGCGGTTCGTCGCGCGGCGGCTATCGAACCCAGCGCCACACCGCCGATCAGGCCGATGACGAGCGCGAGCCCGACCAGCGACCCTCGCTGGGCGCGCCACGTCGTCGCGAACCGGTAGCGCACGACTCGCAGTCGTTGGTCACGCGGCGACGTCGCTCGACGCTCGCGCGGGGCCGACGGATCCATGTCCCAGCCTGTCTCGGCGCGCACTAGTGGGCCTAGGTGGCCAGCCCTCGGGGGGGCCTGGTGCTAGCACCCGCGAGGCGTGGCTTTTTGTCGGTGCGCGGCCGGGGATAGGTTGGGGCGTCATGGGCAGCGACACCGACGCTCCAATCATCTCGTTGGAGAGCGTGTCGGTCTCCTTCGGCGGCCTACGCGCGCTGCGCGACGTCTCCTTTAGCGTCGCGTCGGGTGAAATAGTCGGGCTCATCGGGCCCAACGGCGCGGGCAAGACCACGGCGTTCAACGTCGCGTGCGGGTTCGTGAAAGCTACCGAGGGTCGAGTGAGCTTTCCCGCGGCGGGCCGCTCGAACCTGCGCCCGGACCAGTTGAGTCGCGTCGGGGTCGCCCGCACGCTGCAAGGCGTGGGGCTCTTCGGCCACTGCACGGTTCTCGAGAACGTCATGTCCGGGGGACAGGTGCGCGCCCACGGGGGCTTTTGGTCCGGGCTCCTGGCGTTGCCGCGCGGCATCCGCGCGGAGCGCGAGTTGAGGTCCGACGCGATGGTGCTCCTCGAGCGCCTGGGCGTGGCCGACGTCGCCAGCCGACTCCCCACGGCGATCCCGTACGGCACCGCGAAGAAGGTCTGCGTCGCGCGCGCGCTGATGTCGCACCCGAAGCTCCTGTTGCTCGACGAGCCCGCGTCCGGACTCGACGAGGCCGAGCTCGAGGAGTTCGCCACCTTGATTGGCTCGCTGCGCGAGTCGATGGGCGTGCTCCTGGTCGAGCACGACATGGACTTCGTCATGCCCCTGGTCGACCGGCTCGTCGTCCTCAACTTCGGCGAGATCATCGCGCGCGGGGCGCCCCACGAGGTGCGCGAGGACCCCGACGTCGTGGCCGCGTACTTGGGGGTCGCCGAGTGATTCGCGTCGAGGGCCTCACGGTCTCCTACGGCGCGGTTCAGGCGCTGAGCGACGTGTCGCTCGAGGTCGCGACGGGCCAGATCACCGCGGTGCTGGGCGCCAACGGCGCGGGCAAGACCACGCTCCTGCGCGCGATTAGTGGCCTCAAGGCCCGATCCGCGGGCTCGATCACCCTCGACGGCCGCGACCTCACCGCGATGCGCACCGAGGACATCGCGCGCTTGGGCGTGGGGCACGTCCCGGAGGGCCGCGGCGTGATCAGCGAGTTCACCGTCGAGGAGAACCTTCGCCTGGGCGCGCTGACCGCCAAGGTCGACCTGCGCGCGGGGCTCGCCGAGCAGTACGCGCGCTTTCCCGTGCTCGGCGAGCGCCACCGTCAGCACGCCGCCAAGCTCTCCGGAGGCGAGCGCCAGATGCTGGCGATGGCGCGAGCGCTGATCGCCAAGCCCTCGACGCTGCTGCTCGACGAGCCGTCGCTGGGGCTCGCGCCCCAGGTGACCGCCCAGCTCATGCACACGATCAAGGACCTGTGCACGAGCGAGGGGCTGACCGTCGTGCTGGTCGAGCAGAACGCGTCGTCCGCGCTGCGCATCGCCGACCACGCGGTCGTCCTGCACGTGGGGTCGGTCGTCGCCGACGCGCCCGCGGCGCAGGTCGCCGCGGACCCGCACCTGCGCCAGTACTACCTCGGGATGGTCGGCTAGTGGACCCGTTCCTCACCTCGCGGATCGTCTCGGACGTGCTCGTCGGCATGACCAACGGCGTGACCTACGGGCTGGTCGCGCTCAGCCTGGTCCTGGTGTGGCGCTCGACCGGGGTGCTCAACTTCGCCCAGGGCGCGATGCCGATGTTCGCGACCTACATCGGGATGGCGACGTTCTCTCACTTCTTCGGCTACTGGCCCTGCGTCGTGATCTCCCTCGCCGCGGGGCTCGTGCTAGGCGGGGTCACCGAGCGCGTCCTGGTGAGGCCCCTCTACGGAAAGCCCGAGATCAATCCGATCGTCGTGATGGTCGGGTTCCTGGTCGTCTTAGAGGCGGTCGCCGCGGCTATTTGGTCGTCGGTGTCGCGCTCGCTGGTGAGCCCCTTCTCGCCGATCGACTACCAGCTGGCGGGAAGCCCGCTCAAGCTGTCGCCCTTCTCCCTCTACGAGATCGTCTCGGCGCTGGTCGTGATGGCGCTCGTCGCGGTTCTCTTTCGCTTCACCAAGCTCGGCCTCCAGCTGCGAGCGTCGGCGCTGGCCCCCGAGGTCTCGCGACTCCTGGGCGTGCGCGTGGGGCGAATGCTGACCCTGGGCTGGATGCTCTCGACCGCGGTTGGCACGGTCACGACGATCCTCGTCGCGTCGAACTTCTTCTCCGGGCTGACGCCCCAAGTCATGGACGGGATCTTCGCCTTCGGCTTCATCGCCGCGGCGGTCGGTGGCCTCGACAGCCCGGTGGGGGCGGTCGTGTCGGGCGTGGTGGTCGGGATCATCCTCCAGTTCGTCGGGGACTACGTCAACTCCAACGCGATCCTCATCGTCTCGCTGCTGATCCTCATCGTCTCGCTCATGGCGCGCCCCAATGGTGTGTTCACCCCGTCGCGGGCGCGCAGGGTCTGATGAGAACGCGCTCGCCCGTCGCGCTCGTGACGCTCGGCCTGGGCGTTGTCGGGATCATCGTCACCGCGGTCCTCGCTCCCAACGCGCGCGACCTCTTTGCCGTCGCCGTGACTATCGCCGTCGCGACCGCGGGTGCGCTGGTCGTCGCCGAGCACTCGCTGCGCGCCGCCCACCCGGTGGTGTCGCGCGCGGGAGCGACCGTGGCCTCGGTCGCCGGGCTCGTCTTCCTGACGTTCTTCCTGACGCCGACGACCAACTACAACCTCGCGACCGCGGCGGCGGTCGCGATCGTGCTCGTGGGCCTGTCGCTCCTCACGGGGATCTCTGGGCAGATCTCGCTGGGCAACGGCGCGTTCATGGGGGTCGGCGCGTTCACCATGGCGATCTGGGCCAACCACCACTCGTCGACGCCCATCGTCGTCAACCTCGCGATCTGCGCGGTCGCGGGGGCTGCGGTGGGACTCGCCCTCGGCCTGCCCGCGACGAGGTTGCGCGGCCCCTACCTCGCCGGGATGACCCTGGCCTTCGCGGTCGCGTTCGCCGCGATCGAGAGCTCGTTCAACTCGTGGACCGGCGGCGACGGCGGTCTCCAGCTGCCCACCGAGGCGACCCCACCGCGCTGGCTGGTGCACCTCTACTCCGCGGGCACGGCCCCGCTCAAGACCAACACCCTGTGGCTCACCGACATCGCGATCGTCGTCGCGGGGGTCGCGGTGTTCTTCATGGCCAACCTCTTCGCGAGTCGCGTCGGGCGAGCGATGCGCCTGGTACGCGACAACGACGTCGCCGCCGAGCTCGTCGGGGTCGCCCTGCCGCGCACGAGGGTCCTGGCGTTCATCGTCTCGTCGGCCTACGCCGCGCTCGGCGGTGCGCTGCTCACGCTGATCGACAACGCGGTGTCGCCCAACACCTACGCGTTCCCCCTGTCGATCACGATGCTCGCGGTGGTCGTGATCGGCGGGATTGGCACGATCTCCGGGGCGCTGATCGGCGCGCTCATCTACGCCTACTCCTCGACGGTGATTTCGTGGTTCGTCAACCACACCGGGCTCAACCCCCAGGGCAACTTCGCGAGCCAGCTCAAAGGCATCATCTTCGGGGGGCTGCTGATCCTGACCATGCTCTTCGCGCCGCGCGGAATCGTGGGTGGGCTGCGCTCGGCGCGCCGCGCGGTGCCTGCCTTGCTTCGTCGGGCGTCGCGGCCTACGCTCACCCGTGAGTAAGTAGTGACACTTCGGTGAAAAGGGGAACACAGTGAGGAACTCAGTAAAGGGGCGCCGCCTGGGCGCCATCGCGGCCGCCGCGGCGCTCGTCGCCGGGGTGGTCACGGCCGGGGGAGCCGCGCTCAGCGCGGGTGCCGCGACGCATACGCCCGGGTTGACCGCCAAGCAGATCACGATCGGCGCCACCGTGCCGCTGACCGGGATCGCGTCGACCGGCTACAGCGACGTGGGCAAGGCCGCCAACGCCGTCTTCAAGTGGGTCAACAAGAAGGGCGGGGTCAACCACCGCAAGATCAAGTTCATCTTGAAGGACGACTGCTACGACACCCCCGGCGCGGGCTGCACGTCTGCGTCGCCCAACACGGTGACCCAGACCCACGCGCTGCTCGGCGTTCCCGTCTTCGCGACGGTGAGCTCGCTGGGCACCCCGACCCAGGACTCGGTGCGCTCGCTCTTGAAGGCCAACGGCGTGCCCCAGCTCTTCGTCAACTCCGGGTCGCTCGACTGGAACAACCCCAACGTCTACCCGGGGCTGTTCGGTTGGCAGCCGTCGTACAACGAGGAGAGCAAGATCTTCGCCAAGTACATCAACGCGACCTACTCGGGCCAGTCGGTGTGCTTCCTCGGCCAGAGTGACGACTTCGGCGCCGACGGCCTCGCGGGCCTGCTCGCAGGTGGCGTGACGCTGGCCGACACGGCGCTCTACACGGTCGCCGCGCTGGTCCAGACCCAGGGCGCGTCCATCGCGCCCTACGTGGCGAAGTTCCAGTCCGACAAGTGCACGGTCGTCGTGCTCGACACGATTCCCGGCGCGACGGACGCGACCCTTGGCGCGGCGCTCCAGCTCGGCTACTCGCCGCACTGGATCATCTCGTCGGTCGGCTCGGACCCCGTGACGGTCAACCTGCCCTTCGCGGGCGCACCGTTCCCGGACCCCGAGATCGGCGCGGTCTCCTTTGACTACCTGCCGGCGTCGACCGACACGAACTCGTGGAACGCCTGGATGACCAAGGTCCTCCTCGCCGACAAGACCGACTTCCCGAACTTCACGTCGACCAGCCCGCTGACCGGCAACATGGAGTACGGGATTGGCGTGGGCGTGGCCTTCGTCGAGGCGCTCAAGGCCGCGGGCAAGACCTTCACGCGCGCGAGCTTCCTCAAGGTCCTGACGTCGACGACCTTTAAGGACACCCCGGCGCTGCTGCCGCTGCGCTACACCAAGACCGACCACCAGGGCCTCAACGGTGGCTACCTGGTGACGATCACGTCGGCCACGCAGACCCAGCCGCTCACCGGGACGGTCTACACGACCGACTCGACGACGACCGGTGCGGTCAAGACCACGACCGTGAAGTCGGGCGGGGTTCCGGCCTGGCTTAAGTAGTCCCACCGCGCGACGTCGGCGGCCCCTCGGGGCCGCCGGCGTCGTCGCGTGCGGGCGCTGGCGCGGTGGAGCGACCGGTGCCAGACTCGCGCCATGAACGTGACCAGCCACACCCCCGGTATGCCCGTCTGGGTCGACGTCATGGCCGAGACCACCGACCAGCGCCACCAGCTCATGGCCTTCTACGAGCTCCTCTTTGGCTGGTCCTTCGACGAGGGGCCCGAAGAGATGAGCCACTACACCATCGCGAGCCACGACCACCAGGCGGTGATGGGATTCGTCCAGGCCCCGGGGGGCGCGGGACAGATGACGACCTACTTCGGCACCGACGACGTCGACGCGTCGCTCGCTCGCGCGCGCGAGCTCGGCGCGACCCCGCTCATGGAGCCCATCGACGTGACCGACGTCGGGCGCATGGCGATGGTCGCGGACCCGGCGGGCGCGGTCCACGGCCTGTGGCAGGCGGGGACCTTCGCCGGCTTCGGCCAGGTCTACGAGGTCGGCGCGCCGGGGTGGTTCGACCACGCGTCCGACACCCCCGACGTCGCGAGCGACTACTACGTCGGGCTGACCGGCATGACCCTCACCGAGCCCGACCCATCGATGAAGGTTCTGAGCCACGGCGAGCAGTGGTTCGCGAGCTTCAGCCACAACCAGGTACCCCAGCGCACCGCGCAGTGGAACGCGCTCTACATCACCGACTCGCTCGAGCGCCTGCGCGAGACCGTGACGCGTCAGGGCGGAACCGTGCTCGTCGCGGAGATGCCGGTGCCCGGCAGCGCGATCACCGTCTTCTCGGAGCCAGTGATGAACACCGTGGTCACCGTGATGCGCGCGGGGGAGCCCGCGTAGCCGACCCAGGGTCGCGGCGTGTGACCACGCCGCCTACGATGGGCCGCACAACCAGGGGGTTCGCGTGCGCTGTCAGGCCTGCCAGGGTGAGACGCCCGATGGCAAGAGCTTCTGCGCGAACTGCGGCGCGCGCCTCGCGGCGACCTGCGGGTCGTGCGGCGCC
>JBOGFU010000083.1:0-3313 GCA_050743545.1 Acidimicrobiales bacterium
TCGATCGACCCCTACTTCTCCGTCGCGCGACTCTCGCTGCTCGAGCGCGGCGTCGCCTTCGCGGTCGCGCACGTGCGCGGGGGCGGCGAGCTCGGTCGGCGCTGGTACGAGATGGGGCGCCTCGCCCATAAGCCCACGAGCTTTAGCGACTTCGTGTGCGTCGCGCGACACCTGGTCGACACGGGCTGGACCACCCCCGCCACCCTCGGCGCGCGCGGGGCGTCGGCGGGCGGTCTCCTCGTGGCGGCGTCGATGAACCTCGACCCCGATCTCTTTCGCTGCGTGGTCGCCGAGGTGCCCTTCGTCGACGTGGTCACCACGATGCTCGACACGAGCCTGCCCCTCACCGTCGGGGAGTGGGAGGAGTGGGGCGACCCCGCGGCGAGCGCGACGGCCTATCGCACGATGCGCGCCTACAGCCCCTACGACGCCGTGCGCGACGCGCGGGGAACCGACCGTCGTCTGCCCGACGTGTTCGCGAGCGCCGGCCTCAACGACTCGCGCGTGTCGTACTGGGAGCCGACCAAGTGGGTGCTCGCGCTGCGCGACGCCCACCCCGACAACGTCGCCTACCTCAAGGCCGACCTGGGCGTCGGCCACGGGGGGCCCTCGGGCCGCTACGACGCGTGGCGCGACGAGGCCCAGGTGCTCGCCTTCGTGCTGAGCGAGGTCAGCCCAACGGCGTGAAGTCGAGCGTGAGGGGCGACGTCAGCGGCGAGGGGAAGGTCACCGGGCTCCCGCCGACCGAGACCGTCGCGTTGTGGGGCGAGCCGAGGGTGACCTCGCTCGGCCCGGTCATCACCAGGCTCTTGTGCGCTCCCGCGCCGACCGTGCCCTGGAACTCGAGGGTGTTGGCCGCGCCCATCCGGTAGACCGCCCAGACCGCACCCGCGCTGGCGGTCACGGTGACCTCGTAGGTCGGTGCGGGGACGTCGTAGGTGTGACCCGACGCCCCGCTCACCGGGGTGAACGTTCGCGGCCACAGCGTCGTGGTGGTGACCGGGGGGACCGACGAGGTCGTCGTCGTCGACGAGCGCGGGCGCGTGCGGTGGTGCAGCGCGTAGCCGACCCCACTCGCCAGCGCGGCCAGGACGAGCACGGTCGCCAGCGCGCGGGCGCCGAGCGACCCCGCTCGTCGGCGCCCCGAGCGCTCGAGGGCCCAGCGAGCGTCGTGGCGCGAGGGCAGGACCGGGCGGTCGTCGGTGCCCGAGAGCTCGCTGAAGACGTAGTCGTGGTCCGCCTCGAGTCGGGGTCGCTCGGGGGTGGGACGCACGCTGAGCGGCTCCGCGCCGTCGAGGAGTCGGAAACCCTGGCTCGGACGGTAGGGCGACGGGGGCGGCGTGACCAGTCGCCGGTCGAGCGGTCGCGACATCAGTCGTTGCTCGTCACGGCGCAGTTTGCGAACGCGCAGCGCGACGACTGCCACCGCGACGAGCACGATGGCGCCGACCACGACACGCAGCGCCGTGCTCACGTCCGGCCCCGCCTACTCAGGCGCTCCACGTCCGGAAGCGTAGGGGCCGCTAGGTCGCACCGGCGAAGCCGCCGCGGTAGTACAGGAGCGGGCGCCCGGGGTGCGCCTGCGCGTGCTCGACGGTCGCCACCACCTGGTCGTGGTCGCCGTGGGTCGTCACCCCCACGATCCGCCCCTCCAAGTGCGCGAGCGCGCCGTCGAGCAGCGGCGACCCGGCCGGGCCCGGGGTCCACGGCGCGAGCGCGAACTTGTCCACGCCGGTCGTCGCGAACGCCCGCGCGACGTCGGCCTGGCCCTCGGACAGCACGGACACCGCGATGACCCCGACGTCACGCACGCGCGGCCAGGAGTGGCCACCGCTGAACGCGGAGAACGTGATGAGGACGGGCGACAGCGACAGCGACCCGAAGGTCTGACAGGTGAATCCCGCGGGGCCGTCGTCGGTCTGCGCGGTCACCACGGCGACGCCCGTCGCGAAGTGGCCAACGACGTCGCGGTAGTGGGTGACATCCACCGCGACGACCCTACCGGGGCTCGCCTACGGGCCGTAAAGGTCGGGGCGCCGTAGGGCGAGCACGTCGATCTGGGCTCGCCGTCGAGCGACGTCGCCCAGGTCGAGCTCGGCGACGATGACGCCCTCGACGTCGCTTGCGTCGGCGAGCACCTCTCCCCACGGCCCGACGATCATCGAGTGGCCCCACGTCGCCGGCGCGCCGTTGGCGGCGCCGGCGCGCGCCGCGGCCACGACGAAGGCGTGATTCTCAATCGCGCGAGCGCGCACCAGGGTCTCCCAGTGGGCGCGTCCCGTCGCCGCGGTGAACGCGCTCGGCACGGTGAGGACCCGCGCCCCGGCGAGCGCCAGGCGTCGGTAGACCTCGGGAAAGCGAAGGTCGAAGCAGATTGACATCCCGATGGCGGCGCCCTCGACCTCACCCACGACCAGCTCGTCGCCGGCGACGATCGCGTCGGACTCTCGGTGGGGGGCCTGGTCGGCCACGTCGACGTCGAAGAGGTGGGCCTTGCGGTAGAGCGCGACGACGTCGCCGACGCGGTCAATCAACACGCCGGTGTTGAAGAAGCGCTCGGGGTCGGGGGTGCGTTCGAGCAGGCTGCCGACGTGGATGGCGACCCCGCGCGACGCGGCGAGCGCGGCGAATCGCGCGGTCGTCGGCCCGGGCACGTCCTCGGCGGCGGCGGCGAAGCCGCTCGACGAGCCGTAGTAGGTCACGTACTCGGGGAGCTGGACGTAGGTCGCGCCGGCGTCGGCGGCGCGCTCGACGAGTGACAGCGCGGTCGCGACGTTGGCCTGGGCGTCGACCCCGGTCGTGGTCTGGACCGCGGCGGCGACGAACGGTCGGGTCACGTAATCCACGCTAGGCCCCTCAGGGCTGGAACATCACCGTGCCCATGGTCATGTAGAGCAGGAACAGCAGTGGCAGCAGCGCCGCCGAGGTCGCCAACGCCACGCGGTAGGCGTCGCGACGCAGCCACACCCCGATCGCCAGCACCAGGGGGAAGGCGTTGAAGAGGAAGCGCGGGTTGGCCCAGAGCGCCGTGTCAAAGACCACCGACGCGACGAGCAGCAGCGAGTAGACCGACCACTCGACCGGCGCGCGGATTCGCCACAGCGCGTAGACCCCCGCCGCGAAGACCGCCAGGCTCAGGGTTTCGGTGAGCCCGATGGCGGGCCACTTGTGCAGCCAGTGGATTGGGGCGTAGAGCGAGAGGTGATGGTCGAAGCCGTGCCACTCCTCTTGGAACCACGCGCGGTAGATGCCCGTGTGCACGCCGAGGTAGAGCATGTAGGCGACGAAGCCGCCGGTCGCGACGAGCGCGCCC
>JBOGFU010000084.1:0-14590 GCA_050743545.1 Acidimicrobiales bacterium
TCCGCGCTCACCACCAGCAGTCGACCGAGGCGGCGCGCGGCCTCCGCCGCGGGCACCATACGCGAGTCGACCTCGACGCTGAGCTCGGTCGGCGGGACCTGGTAGGCGCTAAGCGTGTCGACGTCGAGCGTCGGCCGCTCACCGACCACCGACTCGGCGAAGGCGACCGCGGCGCGCGTGGTCGCCGACGTGCGCGGGCTCGCCGTGAGGTCGAAGGAGTGCTGGGCGAAGGGCAGCTCGACGTAGTAGGCCGGCGCCAGCGCGACGTCGCGGAACCGGCGCACGAACGCGCGCGCGACGTGAACGTCGACCAGGGTGTCGTTGGTCCCCTGGACGACGAGGAAGGGCGGGGCGCCCTCGGTGATGCGGTGCAGGGGCGACGCCGCGCGGTAGGTCTCCTCGTTCCCCTCGTAGGGCAGTTGGATGACGCGCCCCTCGAGCAGGTGGCGCAGCCCGCGGCCGAGCCCGTGCCAGTACTCCTCGTCGCCCGTCATCTCGAGGACCCCCGCGAAGGGGATCGCCCCGCGCACCGACCAGTCCGTGACGTCGGTGAGGTCCTCGGGTCGCCACGCGGGGTCGTCGGCGCACAGCGCCGCGAGCGACGCCAAATGGCCCCCCGCCGACAGCCCCGCGATCACGACGCGGTCGGGGTCGCCGCCGTAATCGGCGACGTGGTGCTTGACCCAGGCCAGCGTGCGCACGACGTCGTGCATCTGGGCCGGCCACGGGTGCTGGGGCGCGAGGCGGTAGTTGCACGTGACGACGACCCAGCCGCGGGCCACGAACTCGTGCAGCATCGGACGGCCCTGGTCACGCTTGTCGCCGAAGGTCCACGCGCCGCCGTGGACGTAGAAGACGACCGGCGCCCCCGGCGCGGCGGTCGGGCTACGCCAGACGTCGAGGCGGTGTCGCTCGGCGGGACCGTAGGCGACGTTGCGCGTCAGCACCATCGATCGCGGGTGCAGCGAGATCGGCAGCGCGGTGCGCCACCACGCGCCGTAGCGGTCGTCGCGCGGCGAGGAAGTCGCGAGGGGGCGTCGAGGGGCGCCCTGCAGCGCGCGACGCGCGACCGAGCGCGCGACGAGCCCCACGCCGATCAGCGCGACGTTCTCCACGCCCACCAGCACGACGAGGCCCGCGTCGACGCCGCCGAGCGCGCCACGGGGCCAGCCCAGGCCCACGAGCACCGCGACCAGCGCGGCCTCGACGACGAGTGCCTGCGCCGCGAGCTCGCCCGCCGCCCAGCCGACCGGGAAGGCCAGCGCGGCGAAGACGCCGCGCCGGCTCGGGCGCAGCGCGGTCGCCGCGGAGAAGCCCAGCCACGCCGACACGACGAGCACGACGTAGGCCACGCCCCATTGTGGTCGGGTCCAGCGCCGCCGGGCAACCGTAGGCTCGGGCGATGGACCGGCCCGCCACGCTGCGCGCGCTCACCGGCACGGTGGGGCTGTGGACCCTCGCCCACGAGTGGGTGGACCCGCGCGACGCCGGCGAGCTCGCGCTCGAGGTCGAGGCGCTGGGCTACAGCGCGCTGTGGATCGACGAGTCGTGGGGCCGCGAGGCGCTCACGAGCGCGGCGGTGCTGCTCGCCCCGACGTCGTCGCTGGTCGTCGCGACGGGGATCGCCAACATCTGGGCGCGCGACGCGGTCGCCACCGCCAACGCCGCGCGCACGCTGTCGGCGTGGTCGGCCCAGCGCTTCGTGCTCGGCCTCGGGGTGAGCCACCGACCGCTCGTCGAGCGCCTGCGCGGCCACTCCTACGACCGCCCGGTCGCCACCATGCGCGACTACCTGTCGGCGATGGACGCCGCGCCAATGGTCGCCGCGGAGTCGGCCGAGTCGTGCCCCCGAGTCCTCGCCGCGCTCGGCCCGACGATGCTCGCGCTGGGCGCGAGCGCTACCGACGGGGTGCTGCCCTACCTGGTCACCCCCGAGTACACCGCGGTGGCGAGGGGGGTGGTGGGTGCGTCCTTCCTCGCGGTCGAGCAGGCGGCGGTGCTCGGCGGCGACCGCGCGGAGTACCTCCGCCGCGCGCACGCGCACCTCGAGCACTACACCGGGCTCGAGAACTACCGCGCGAGCTGGCGGCGCCAGGGATTCACCGACGACGACTACGTGCGCGGTGGCTCCGAGCGCCTCTGTGACGCGATGGTCGTCCACGGCGACGAGGTAGCGGTCGCCCAGCGAGTCGACGAGCATCGGCGCGCGGGCGCCGACCACGTCTGCCTGCAGGTGCTCGGCGCGGACGTGCGCGACGCGCCGCGCGACGAGTGGCGTCGACTCGCTCCCGCGCTCACCACGTAGCGCATCACCCACCTGGGCCACCCGGTGTCAATAGACTCCTCGCCAACCCCGGTGATGGTTGAGGGAGCGCGGGCACTCGCCCACGGGCCATACCGGGAGGAGGCCGATAGTGCACGGCGAGCGTGCGACCGCCACCCGCCGGGCGCTCATCGACGCCACGGCCGCGCGCCTCGCGACGTCCGACGAGTCCGAGCTGCGCATCGCCGACGTCTGTGAGGACACCGGGTACAGCTCGTCGGTCATCTACAGCAACTTTCGCTCCCGCCAAGGGCTCATTGACGCCGCGCTGCTCGCGATGTTCGACCAGCGCAGTCGCGACTACATCGACCTGCTGCGCCACTACACCCACCACGCCCAGACCCGTGAGGAGCTCTTCAGCTTCTACGCGGTACCCGAGAAGCTCGAGCGGATCACCGAGACCCTGACCGAACTGCGCCAAATCCGCCTGCGCGTCTCGACCGCGGCGCTCGCGCGACCGGACCTGCGCCGCGAGTGGCAGCCGGTCCAAGAGGCCCACGTCGAACGCTTCGCCGAGCTCATCGAGGCCGCCCAGGCGAGGGGTCTATTGGGTCGCGCGCTCTCCTCGCGCGAGATCGTCGCCCTCTTTGAGGCGCTCTCCTTCGGACGCGCGCTCGACGCGGTCTCGCTGCGTCCGCTCTCGGACCGGTCCTGGCTGTCGATGCTCCTGCTGGTCGTCGACGGCCTGGAGGCTCAGCGCGGCGGCTGAATGATGACGACGTCCGGCCCCGAACGGCCGGAGCCCCGGGCCCATCGCACGGTGAACGCGACCACGCCGAGCCCCACGACCTCCGCGAGCCCGATGCCGAGCCACCCCACGGTCACCAAAAAGAGCCCGATGAAGAATCCCTTGACCACGCCGTCGTGGATCATCGCCGCGGCCCACAGCAGGGGCCACGCGAAGAACCAGCTCACGAAGGGCGCGACGAGCACCGCCGCGGCGCGCCGACGCCAGCCGAGGTAGAGCCCGAAGACCACCACTGCGCCGACCCCGGCCCACGTGGCGTTCCAGGTCGACGCCCAGCGCGACTCGTCGAGGAAGATGACGACGGCCATGACGAGGGCCCACAGGACCATCGCGCCGGTCACGTTCCCCCGGGCCCGCTGGCGCCACCCCACGACGACTTGGCTCACCACCCCAACCTACTGGCCGCTCGAAGGGCCTCCCCCGGGGCGGCCGGTAGGGTACCGGCAATGAGTGCGGGCGTCGTGGCGCTGCTCGGTTCGGGCGAGACGGCCCCGGGGATGACCAAGGTCCACCGCGACCTGCTCGCGCGCCGAGCGCCCGTGCGCGCGGTCAACCTCGACACCGCCTACGGCTTCCAGGAGAACGTCCCCCAGATGACCGAGAAGCTGGTCGACTACTTCGCGACCTCGCTTCTCACGCCCCTCACCCCGCTCCACCTCACCTCCTACGAGGACACGTCACCCGTCCAGCGCGAGCTCTTCAAGCAGGCGGTCACCGAGTCGACCTACGTGTTCGCCGGCCCGGGGAGCCCGAGTTGGGCGCTCGCCCAGTGGCGACCACTCGACCTCGCCAGCGACCTCGCCGCCGTGCTCGCCCAGGGTGGGACCGTCTGCTTCGCGTCGGCCGCCGCACTGACCCTTGGCGCCTACACCGCTCCGATCTACGAGATCTACAAGGTCGGCGTCGCCACGCCCTACTGGCTCGACGGGCTCGACCTGATGGGTCGGATCGGCTTGCGCTGCGCGGTCGTGCCCCACTTCGACAACCACGAGGGGTCGAACTACGACACGCGCTTCTGCTACCTCGGCGAGCGGCGCCTCGAGCTCCTGGAGGCCTCGCTACCCACCGACGTGGCGGTCTTCGGCGTCGACGAGCACACCGCCGCGATCATCGACCTCGACGCCGGCGAGGTCACGATCCGGGGCCGGGGCCACGCCTACTGGCGCCGCGGGCCCGACACCATCACGCTGACGTCGCACCGGGCCACGCAACTGGCCGAGCTGGGCGCTGCCCCCTACCGCGACACCCAGGAGCCGCCACGATCACTCACGAGCGTCGACGACCTCGAGGGGCTCGCTCGCGTCGCCCTCGCGGGTGGTGACGACGCGCCCGGCGCGATTGCCAGCCTGGTGCGTCGAGCGTCACTCGGCCAGCCCGGTCTCATCGACCCCACCCCTCTCGTGGACGCCCTCGTCGCCATGCGCGACGGCGCTCGCGAGCACGGCGACTATTCGCTCTCCGACCAGATTCGCGACGCGCTCGTGTCGATTGGCGTCGAGGTCCGCGACGACCCCACCGGGTCGCACTGGTCCCTCACGACCTGACACCACCGGCCGTTCACAGCCGCCACGAGCCCGCGTCGTCGCACGCCAAGCCCGCCCAGACAGCACGAGGCCCCCTCCCGAAGGAGGGGGCCTCGTTGCCTTGATGGCTACGTAGCTACTTCTTGATGCTGAAGGAGACCGTCGCGCTGCCGTTGGCGTTGGTGATGTGGAGCTTGGCCGTACCGACCTTCGTTCCCTTCTTCACCGTCACTGAGACGCCAATCGACGTCGCCGTGTTGCCCGTCTCCTTGACCGACACACCCTTCTTGCTCACCGACACCGAGGCTCCCGCCATGTTGGTGCCATTGAGCACGAAGTGCGTGGTCTTGCCAATGTGAGCCGGGCGGCCAAACGTCTTCGACACCGTGAGCGGCGGGACCGGAGCCGGTCCGCCGTTCAGCGAGAACGACGTGGTGCCCGTGTCGGGGTTGGTGACCGTGACGGTCGACGACGTACCCGTTGTGGCGGCCGAGGTGGTCGTCACGAGCAGGGTGAGGGTCGTCGAGGTCGAGTTCGCCAACGAGACGGTGTAGACGGGCGAGTTCGTCGCCGAAATCGTCACGCCAGGCTGGAAGCCGGTGCCCGAGATCGTGACCTCGACGCTGGTCGAGAAGGTGGGCACGTAGTACGGGCCACCCGTCACGGCCGGGGCCGGGTTGATCTGGATCTCGCCGACCGACGTCGCCGTGCCCCACCCTGGCGGGTTGGTCACGATGAGGCTGGTCACGACGGGGGTCGCCCCACTGAACGTCGTCCACTTAACGGGGACCGTGATCTCGTCGCAGAGGTTGTAGTAGGTCGAGCACTCGCTCAGCACTGGCGTGCCAAACGTCCCGTCACTCGGCGTTCCGGTGCTCACCACCGCGCCCTGGGCGAAGTTGTAGCCGGTGATGACCAGCGTGTCGCTTGTGCCGTTGAGGTTCGAGTACGGCGAGCCGCCGTCGGAAACCGCGTCAACGCCGTTGACCTCTTCGATGTACGGCTGCTCAATGACCGTCAGCGCGGCGTTCGAGAAGAATCCCGTCTGCCCAACCGACAGCTCGTACGTGCCGTCGTAGTTGCTCGCCACCGTGAGGGACACCGTGAGGAGCTCCGGCGACAGCACCGTCACCGTTCCAACCGTGATTCCGGTGAACGGAGAGATGACCGTCGAGCTGGGCATGAAGTTCGCACCCGCAATCTGCAGCGTCGCCGTGGTGCCAGCAACGATCGGACCCGAGAAGACGTCCTCGTGAGAGGCCGACGTCACCAGCACGGCGGGGCTGTCAGCCCAGGCGACCGCGTTGCCGATCGAGAAGATGACAGAGTCACCCGCGGCGAAGAACGGCGCTAGGTGGCCGCCGAAGCCGCTCATCGAGACCGTCACCTGACTGGCCGACAGGTAGGTGAGGTTGCAGTTCTGCACGTCGCCGACAACCGACCCGTCCGTAAGCTCAATCGACGACTCGCAGCTCAGCCCAGACACCAGCGTGGGCGTCAGCGTGCCGTAGTTGACGAGCGTCGCCGTCCAGGTGCCGCCGTAGGTGAACGCCACGTTGGTCGGGGTGATCGCGGAGATCGTGGGCGCGGCGATCGTCACAACGACCGACGCGTTGGACGTCGAACCGCTGCCACTAGCCGTGGTACCCGTGACCGCAACGGTGTGCGGGCCAGCCTGTGAGCCGACGCCGACGTTGAGGACACACGTGACCTCGGTGTCGAGTCCACCCGGGTTGTAGCAGCCCGTAACCGAGATTCCCGGAGCGCCATTGGCTGTGCCCGTGTCGGGCGAACCCGCGTACGGGCCCGCGCCGTTGATGATCGACACCGAGAAGCCAGCGCCGATCGTCAGGCCCGTGCCCATGATCGTGAACGCACCGGACTCACCGGAGCTCAGCGTGCCCAGGCTGGTGACCGACGTGATCGTCGGACCCGCGGTGATGGCAAAGATCGCCGTCGACGACGTCGCGCCGCCACCGTAACCGCCCTGGACCGTGATGGGCACGTTGCCCGACAGGGTCGCGCCCGGGGCGATGGTCATCGTGGTGGTCAAGGACCCTGCCGTGCAGGCAGTCACGGCGCCGAAGGACACCGAGGTGTTGCTCGACGACACGGTGTAGTCGCTGCAGTCGTAGACGACGCCGTCGCCACCGATCGAGACGACGACGGGAATCGCCGTCGCGCCCTGGCCCAGCGACGACGGGGTCACCGCGCCGACCGAGATAGAGCCGGTCAGGTCGAGGTACGACGCCGGACCGAAGGTGCTGTTGGTCGAGAGGCCGAAGTACTGCGCGGCGCCCGTTCCGTTGAACAGCTCCATGTCGAGGTTGAGCGGCGGCGTGGCCGAGGCGACGCCCGCGCTCCACGCGGCGTTAGTCGGGATGTTGAAGCCCGCCGCGGTCGAGAACGTCACGACCGTGGTAGCCGTCGTGCTCGTCGCGGTGTCACCCGACTCCACGGCGCTCACGACAAACGTCTGGCTAGGACCGGCGGTCGTAGCCGTGACGGTCGAGCCAACGCCGAAGCCCGCAGGAAGCGAGGCAGTGGTGAAGGCCGCCTTGAACTCGCCGATGGGCATGCCCGCGGTGTCGCCAGCCTGGCCGGAGTTGCCATCGGTGTTGACAAAGTGAACGCCGTCAGCCAGGCGTGCGGCGCCGGAGCCACCGTCGTTCGAGGCCGTGAGGCTCGCCGAGGAGGTCACCGACGACGGCATCGTGACCGTCACCAGCGCCTTGTCGCCGGACAGCGGGTTGATGCTCACGGACCCGGAGGCCGGACCGCCATTAACGCTGTTGACGAGCTTGCCAGTGGAGGAAGATCCGAAGCCAAAGCCGGGCAACGTGGCGAGGAACGTAAAGCTCCCGCCGTACTTGATGACGTTGCCTGTCGCGGCGACGGCGTCACCGTTGACCTCGGGGTTCGGGGTCTGGTGGTCGGTCGTCGTCGTGTTCGCGTTAACCGTGACTGGTCCGCCCTCGGTGTACGTGCCGTTGTTGATCGTCACGGTGTAGAGCGTGCTCGCCAAGCTCCACTCGACGGTCACGCCAGCGGCGTGCGCGAAGAGGGTGGCCGGAACCACGACCGAACCGGCCGACACAGCGCCGGCCTTGAGGAGCTCGGTCGACCCGCCGTCAACGACGGTCAGCGCCATGCCGGGCGCCAGGCCGGTCGTCGAGCTCAAGGGCAGAGTCGTTGCTCCCGCCGCAGTGGCCGCGCTCAGCGTGGCCGACGCGTAGCGCGGCGGGGTCGCGTTGATGATCACCGAGCTACCGGAGACCGCGCTCACCGTTCCCGTGAAGGACGGGCCGGCCGCGGACGTGAAGTTGGCGGTGGTGCCGACGGTGACCGGGAAGGCGGTCGCCACGGGTGCCACCATGCCACTCACGCCAAAGCTCAAGGTGCAGGCGCCACAGATAAGTGACGGACCCGTCGTCGGTGTGACGCCCGGCTCACCAATGCCCAGCGCGTTGGGCGCGGACAGCGTGTATCCGCCGGGGTTCTGCACGTAGACGTTGACCTGGCTTGGCGTTCCGGCTCCCGACACGGTGATCACCTGGGTGATCGTGGTCGGGGTTACGGTCGGCGCGCCGAGAAGGGTCAGCGTAACGCCGTTGGAGGTGTAAGTAGAGGTCCCCGGCGAGGCGCCGCCGAAGCCGAGGGTGGCACCGGGCAGGAAGCCGTTACCCGTGACGATCACGGTCTCCACGAGAGTGGTCGCCGGAATCACCAGACCCGCTGCAGGCTGCAGGCCAGTGATGACCGGCGCCACGACGGAGATCGGGAACATGTTGCCGAACTCACCGCCGTCAGCCCACGTGCCGTAGAGGCCTTCGGGAACGAGGTAGTACGTGCCAGCGGCGAGGCCCTGGGTCAGGGAGTTGACCAAGACCGACGTAGACGACTGGGAGGTCGTGACCTGGGTCAGCGCGCCGAGGTCGTTGCCCGCGCCGTCGAACAGGTGAATGTGCTCACCCGGCGCCGCGAGGAGCGTCCCGGTAAGGACGGTCCACACGTTGGCGTTCGCGGGGAAGTTCGACAGGGTCGCCGACGCGATGTTGGTCGACGCGTTAACGCCGAGCCCGTTCGCGTATGTGGCTGTCCCGTTGCTGTCGGTGATCGTCACGGGGTAGAAGCCCTGGGTCGTCGCCGCCGACGTGTCGATCTCCACCTCAGCCAACGTCGAGGAGACCTCCGTGAAGTCGTCCACGGTCACGCCGGGTGCGGTCGTCGTGAAGGTCGCTCCGGCGAGGTTCGCCGCGAAGCCGGTGCCCTGGATCCACAGGTCGTACGTCCCGCCGCCCTGCCAGACCTCGGCCTGGGAGAAGGGGACTGCCGTCCCGCTAAACGTCGAATTAAAGTTGTAGACCGTCGTAATCGTCGGTCCCGTGGCCGCGCCCGCGGGCGTCGCCACGGCAGCGATGGGCATCGCAACCGCGAAGATCACGATCGCCCCCATCATCGCCTTGGCAGCAGCGCGCGGAACATTGCGCAGAGCACTCATTACGAATCCTTCCTTCGTAGTGGTGGTGATATTCACTTCACTCCATTCACAGGGGCCGACTCCCATCGACCAACTCATTTGAGGTACTTCGGGCACAGCAAAAAACCATGAAGGCACGTGCGACGCCACAAAGCATCGCGGTTACCTCTGTGAGCCAGTATAGATAAGGCTTATTCCTGAGTGCGAATACCGAATTGCCCGATTCATCAGGTGAATGTCCGCGTGGCCCTCGCGGCGACCCCTCATACTTCCTGATAAAGTGGCATATTCGCGCGGTGTCGTGGGACCCGCAAACCGAGTCGGTCGCTCGTCAGCAAATCTTCACGGAGTCGTAATCGCCGTCAAATGCGCGAAAACGTCAGGGCTTGGCCGCGAACTCGAGTCGTGTCGCGCGCACTCGGGCACGCACCTGCGCACCGCGCTAGGCGATCGCGCAGCGATTCGGACCGACCTCGAGCTCGCCCGGGTCGCTCGGCAGCGACTCGCGCCCGGCGTTGATCCGCACGATCCGCTGGTAGTTCGGGGGACGGTCGGTCACGTGCGCGACCGCCCACGACACGAAGTCGGCCTCGCTCAGCGCGAGCGCGGGCAGCGTGCGGCGAAGCTCGCCGAGGGGGCGCGCGACGAAGACCCCCGCGTGAACCTCGACCCCGGGTCCGAAGTGTGCGGGGAAGACGGTGACGTCGTCGTCGAGGGGCAGCACGCGCTCGTGCAGGCTCCGATAGAGGAGGTGAGCGAATCCTTCGGCCTGGTCAGCGAGGTCGGGGCGACCGACGCTCTCTAAGAAGATGGTGTCGCCCGTGAAGATCGCGGCGTCGCCCAGTCGGTACATCGTCGAGCCCTCGGTGTGGCCGGGGACGCTGACCGCCGAGACCGTGAGCTCGACCCCGTCGGCGAGCGCGACGTTCGAACCGTCCACGAGCGGCTCAAAGTCGAAGGCGAAGGGGTCCGACGCGCTGAGCCACAGCCAAGCGCCGGTCGCGTCGCGCAGCGCGCGAGCCCCCGAGAGGTGGTCGGCGTGCAGGTGGGTGTCGAGCACGTGGGTCACGCGCCACCCGTGGTCGTTGGCGACCCGGCGGTAGCGCTCGACCTCGAGCGACGGGTCGATCACGACGCAGCGGTCCCCCGCGCCCACGACGTAGGAGAGGCAGCCCTTGCCTCGGCGCCGCACCTGAACCACGACCGCGCCGCCGAGCGACGCGTCGACCAGGTCGTACGTCGACGCCCAGGCGTTCATGCCGCCGTCCACGACGTCGCTCGCCACGCCGTGGCGGCTCAGTATCTGCGCGCCCCGTCGCGCGCGGTCGCCGCTCGCACACATCACCGCGACGCGCTCGCCACCCGGGACCTCCGCCACGCGAGCGTCGAGTTCGTCGATGGGAATGTTGTGCGCGACGTCGATCGACCAGTCGGCGAACTCCTCACGCGTGCGCACGTCCAACAAGAAGAAGTCGTGGTCGAGGTCGAGCAGGGGGCCCAGATCGTCGGTGGAGAGGGTGCCTACCAGGTCTTGTAATGCCACAATCGAAGTCTAAGACTAGATTTTTCGCACCGAGTCCCCCTCGCCGACCCCGGGAGTTCCGATGGACGATGTGCGCGCGGTCGACCCCGCCGAAGCCCGCGATCTGGTGGTTCGCGGCGCCACGCTGCTCGACGTACGCGACGACTCCGAGTGGTCCGCGGGGCGCGCGCCCGGGGCGATTCACGTCGTCCTGTCGGACCTGCCCGACCGCGTTGACGAGCTCGACCGATCGCGACTGGTGGTCTGCGTGTGCCGCGTCGGCGGCCGCTCGCTTCGTGCGGCGCACTTTCTTCACGAGGAGGGGTTCGAGGTCGCGAACCTCGACGGCGGAATGGTCGCGTGGGCCGAGGGCGGGGGCGACTTGGAGTCGGACTCCCAACCGCCACGGATCGTTTAGGCGTGAGCGTCGACCCCGGACCGCTCACGCGGGTCAGCGCGCTCGTTCGAGAGCGCCGGGTCAGCGCTCGCTCCGTCGTCGCGGCGTCCATCGAGAAGTTGAGCGCGGCGAGCGACCTCAACGTCCTTTCCGAGGCGGCGTTTGACGACGCGCTGCGCGCCGCCGCGCTCGCCGATGACGACGGTGGGGGCGGCGAGCTCTGTGGCGCGCCGACCCTGATCAAGGATCTAGAGGATTGGCAAGGCCACCCGACGCGCAAGGGCTCGCTCGCGCTCGCCGACGTCGCCCCGGCGACGACCAACAGCCCGGTCTGTCAGCGACTGATCGACGCCGGGGCGATCGTCGTGGGCAAGTCGACGCTGCCCGAGTTCGCGATCGAGGCGTACACCGCGAGCCGGCTGACCGGGGTCACGACGAACCCGTGGGACGCGCGCTACTCCCCGGGCGGCTCGAGCGGCGGGTCGGCCGCGGCGCTCAGCGCGGGCCTCGTGCTCGTGGCGACCGCGACCGATGGCGGCGGGTCCGTGCGCATCCCGGCGTCGCTGTGCGGGCTCGTCGGCCTCAAGCCGACCAACGGGATGATCGGGCGCTGGCCGGCCCCCGACTGGATCGACTACTCGACCGACGGGCCATTGGCGACGGCCGCGGACGACCTCGCGCTGCTCTACAACGTCATGGTCGGCCCCGTCCACGGGGACCCGGGCGCCCCGCCGCGCGCCGTCAACGACGTGATGGCGCATCACCGCGATGGCCGCGGGCGACTCGTGGCCGCCGAGCGCACGTCGCCCCTCGGCTCCCTACCCCGCGCGGTCGCGGCCGCGCTGCGCGACTCCGTTGCGGCGACGAGTGACCTGCTCGGCCGACCCGTCGAGTGGAGGGAGCCCGACGAGTTCTTCGCCGGCGGCGACCCCGACCTCGACTGGTTCACCGTCGCGTCGGCCGAGCACGTGGCCGCCCTCGGGAGGTCCTGGGTCGAGGCCAACCTCGACCTCTTCCACGTGTCGAGCCGCGAGTTCCTCTCCGACGGGCTCGCGGTCAACGTCGACGACTACCTCGCCGCGAAGAGGCGACGCTTCGACTACGTGCGCGCCCTCGACGAGCTCCTCGGTGACGACGGGCTCCTGCTCACGCCGACGGTCGCGAGCGAGGGCTGGCTCTGCGACGGGCGCCTCACCCCCGACGCCGACGTGCACCTCTTCCCGGCGGAGCCCCTGTCGACCGCGGTCCAAAACGTCACCGGCCTGCCCGCGCTGAGCCTGCCCTTCGGCCACCTCACCACCGGCCTGCCCTTCGGGCTGCAGGTCACCGCGCCGCGCTTTCACGACCGGCGCCTCCTCGAGCTCGCCGCCCTTTTTGAGTCCGCGTACCCGTGGGCGCGTAGCGCCCCGGGCTACGAACCCTTCGACGTCGCCGTGGGCGCCGCGTGACCCGCGCGCGCGCGAGCGCCGGCGCGCTGTTGGCGGGCCTCTGCCTGGTGACCTCGATGCTGAGCGTCGGGACCGCGACCGCGGCGGGGCTGCTCCCGCCGCACAACCCCGCGGGCAACATCTCGCCCGCGCCCAACTTCCTCTCGAGCGGCTCGTGTCACTCGGTCGTGGGCGGACTCAGCTGCGTCAACCCGTGCGTCGGCGGCGCGACGAAGCTGGGGGTCGCGCGCCTCGCCTTCCCGGTCTACGACAACTCGGCGCGGTGCACGCTCTACCTGCTGCGCAGCGTGGACGCCGCGCGCGCGATCGAGGGCCTCGGGCCCCTCGTGTTGCCCACCAACTGGTACGGGCTCACCCAGCCCGAGCAGCTCTTCGTCATCGCGGACATCGAGCGCGTCGACCGCGGGCTCGCCCCCTATCTCGGGCTCAACCACGCGCTCTCGGCGTCGGCCCAGCGCGCCGCGCTCGCGCGAACCGACCCTGTTGTCGCGCCGGGGTTTCGCATCGCCCACCGCAACGGCGCGGTGCAGTACGGCTCGACGATGGCGTCGGGGTTCTCCGCGGTCGAGTCGGACTACGTCTGGATGTACGACGACGGCTGGGGCGGCGCGTCGACCTCCAACCTCGCGTGCACGTCGCCGACCGCGCCCGGGTGCTGGGGCCACCGCGACCAGTTGCTCGGCTCGGACGGCCACTACAACCCGGGGGTCGGGCTCGGCTGCGCAATCTGCGAGATGGGCGCGGGGTTCGCCGTCGTGGGCTCGTCGGGCGCGTTCACCGACCTCGTCGAGCGCCCCGCGGGTAGCCCGCCGCCGATGTACTTCACGTGGGCCGGCAACGTCGAGCCGTTCCTGCCCGGCTAGGTCCACTCATTGGGGTTTACCCCAAATTGACCTGAACCCCATCCAGTGGACCACTTCTTCATGACAAAACGGTCTCGGTGGATGTGTTCGCCGCTTCGAATTCGTCGGGCGTGAGGTAGTCCAGCGAACTGTGACGGCGAACGGGATAATAGAAGTGCTCGATGTAGTCCGCCATGGCCTCGGAGAGCTCGAGCACGCTGGACCACTTCTTTCGGTCGAGCAGCTCGGTCTGCATCGACCCCCAAAAAGACTCCATTGGGGCGTTGTCGTAGCAGTCGCCGACGGTGCCCATCGAGCCCGACAGGCCAATCCGGGCGATGTTCTGGGAGAAGGCCCACGAGGTGAACTGCGATCCGTGGTCCGAGTGGATCACGGTCTCGGTGGTGGTGTCGCGCGACCGAGCCGCCATCGAGAGGGCGCCGTTGACGAGATCGCTGTCGCAGTGACGGTTGATCGAGAACCCGACGACCCTCCTCGAGAAGAGGTCGAGCACACAACAGCAGTAGACCTTGGCCTCGCGAGTGGGGTGCTCGGTGATGTCGGTGAGCCAGAGCTCGTTGGGCCGCGTCGCTGAGAACTGGCGTTTGACGAGGTCCTCGGCGGTCGCGGCGTTCACGAGGTTCTTGCGCCCCTTCTTTGGTCCGGGGATGCCCTTGAGGCCGAGGCGCCGCATGATCTTTAAGACCAACTTGTAGTTCACGATCAGCCCCTGTTCGATCTCTAGGGCCGCGCGGATGCGTCGGACGCCGTAGGTGTGACGAGAGCGCTCGTAGATGTGCGCGACGGCGTCGTCGAGCAGGAGGTGGCGGATCTCGCGGTCGCTCGGGCGGTGGTGCTTGATCTCGTAGTAGGTGGAGCGCGAAAGGCCGACGATCGAGCAGCCCAGGCGCTCGGAGTAACCCAGGCTGTTCAGACCTCGGACAACCTGGAACCTCCTTTTGGGTCGCCACCGCCCTCGGCGAAGAGGGCGCTGGCGGCCTTGACGAGGGCGAGCTCGGCCTCGAGCTCCTTGATGCGCCGGCGCGCGTCGGCCAGGGGGTCGACCTCGCCGCTCTTGATGCCCGCTGAGCGGCCCGCGTCGATGAGGGCCTGACGGCGCCATTTGTAGAGGGTGTGGATGCTGACGGAGAACTCCTGAGCCAGCGCCGCGACGCTGTCCCCGTCGAGCAGGCGCTCACAGACTCGGAGTCGAAACTCCGTCGAGTATTGGAATGGCATGACTACCTCCGGGTAAGTCACGACCATTTTGTGACAAAGCCTGGACCACCAAACGGGGCTCAGGCCTA
>JBOGFU010000085.1:0-4717 GCA_050743545.1 Acidimicrobiales bacterium
GGTGAAGACCGAGTGCTCGTAGAGGCAGACCAGGCTGCCCAGCACGCGCGGGGTGAGGACCTCGCCGAGGATGACGTTGGACGGGCGGTTGCCCTCCATCACCCGGTGGGCAACGACCGCGTCGGGGGTGCCCTCGGCCCGCACCTCGTCGGCGGTCTTGCCGAAGGCGAGCGCCTGGGCCTGGGCGAAGACGTTGGAGCTGAGGATGTCGTGGTGCTCGCCCAGGGGGTTGAGGCCCTTGGCGAAGCCGATGAGGTCGACGGGAACGATCGTGGTTCCCTGGTGGATCAGTTGGTAGAAGCTGTGCTGGCCGTTGGTGCCGGGCTCGCCCCAGTAGATGGCCCCGGTGGGGTAGTCAACGGCGTCGCCGCCCAAGGTCACGTGCTTGCCGTTGGACTCCATGGTCAGCTGCTGGAGGTAGGCGGGCAGGCGCTTCAAGTACTGGTCGTAGGGCATCACGCCCACCGAGGGCAGGCCTAGGAAGTCGCGGTTCCACACCGCGAGGAGCCCGAGCAGCACCGGCAAGTTGGATTCCAACGGCGCGGTGCGAAAGTGCTCGTCCATCGCGTGGAACCCCGCGAGGAGCTCGGAGAAGCCCTCGGGCCCGACGGCGATCATCGTGGAGAGCCCGATGGCCGAGTCCATCGAGTAGCGCCCGCCGACCCAGTCCCAGAAGCCGAACATGTTGGCGGGGTCGATCCCGAACCCGGTGACCTTCTCCTCGTTGGTCGAGACCGCGACGAAGTGGCGAGCGACCGCGGCGGGGTCGCCCAGGCGCGTGACCAGCCAGTCGCGCGCGGAGCGCGCGTTGGTGAGGGTCTCCAACGTGCCGAAGGTCTTGGACGAGATGATGAAGAGGGTCTCGGCGGGGTCGAGGTCGCGCACCGCCTCCACCAGGTCGGTTGAGTCGACGTTGGACACGAAGTGGAGCGTCAGGTCACGCGACGCGTAGTGGCGCAGGGCCTCGTAGGCCATCACCGGTCCGAGGTCCGAGCCCCCAATGCCGACGTTGACCACGTGGCGGATGCGGTGGCCCGTGTAGCCCCGCCACTCGCCTGAGCGCACCGCGGTCGCGAAGGCGGCCATGGCGTCGAGGACCTCGTGGACGTGGGCGACGACGTCGACCCCGTCGACCACCAGGGACGCGCCCCGGGGCATGCGCAGCGCGACGTGCAGCGCCGCGCGGTCCTCTGACACGTTGACGTGCTCGCCCGCGAACATCGCGTCGCGGCGCTCCGTGAGCCCGGACTCGCACGCGAGGTCCAAGAGCAGTCCCAGGGTCTCGTCGGTGACCCGGTTCTTCGAGTAGTCGAGGTGCAGGCCCGCGGCGTTTGCGCGCAGGCGCGTCCCGCGCGTCGGGTCCTCGGCGAAGAGGTCGCGCAGGTGGCGTCCACCCACGAGCGACGCGTGGGCGTCGAGCGCCTTCCACGACGTGCGCTCGCGTAGCGGGGTGGTCACGACTTGCCCGCGGGGTCGGCCGTCGCGCGCCGCTGCGCGTCGATGCGCGCGATCAGGTCGCGCCACGACGTGGCGAACGCCGCGGCACCCTCGTCTTGGAGGCGAACCCCCAGCGCCGCGACGTCGACCCCGGCCCTCGCGAACGCGGCGAGGGTCTCGTCGCCGCCGTCGCGCGACATCGACCCGGTGATCGCGCCGTGGTCGACGAGCGCGTCGAGGGTCGCGTCGGGCATGGTGTTGATGGTGAGGGGCGCGGCGAGCCCGGCGACGTAGAGGGTGTCGGCGGCGTTCGGGTCCTTGGTGCCCGTGCTCGCCCAGAGCAGGCGCTGGACGCGCGCGCCGGCGTTGAGGAGCCGCGCGACGCGCGCCGAGTCGATGAGGTCGCGGTAGGCGCGGTAGACGTCGAGTCCCACGGCGAGGCCGAGTCGGTTGACGAGCTCGGGGGGCACGCTCGCGGCCACGGCGACGTCCCAGCGCGAGACGAACAGCGACGCGACCGAGTGAACCACGGGGTCGAGCCCCGCGGCGACGCGGCGTTCAATGCCGCGCAGGTAGGCGTCGGCGGCGGCGAGGTACTGGCTCGCGCTGAAGAGCAGGGTCACGTTGACCGCGACCCCCGCGGCGATGCACTCCTCGATCGCGGGCAGTCCCTCGGGGGTGCCGGGGATCTTGATGTAGAGGTTGTCGCGCGCGGCGCGCGTGCGCAGCGACGTCGCGGCGCCGACCGTGGCCGCGGTGTCGCGCGCGAGCAGCGGCGAGACCTCGAGCGACACCCAGCCGTCGACCCCGGCGGTGCGCTGGTGGACCGGCACGAAGAGGTCGGCCGCGCGGCGCAGGTCGTCGATCGCCAGGCCGAAGAAGAGGTCCTCGCTGGAGAGGTTGGCGCCCGCGGCGCGCACGGCGTCGTCGTAGGCGCCGGTCGCGATCGCCTTGTCGAAGATAGAGGGGTTGGACGTGAGTCCGGTGACGCTGTGGGTGTCGATGTAGCGCTGGATCGTGCCGTCGTCGAGCATCGTGCGCGTGATGTTGTCGAGCCACAGGCTCTGGCCGAGGTCGTGGAGCTGCTGGGTGGGCTTCATCTCACTCCCTTCGTTGCGGCGATCACGCGTCGGGCCACCGCGGCCACGGAGTCGGCGGTGAACCCGTACTTCGTCTGGAGCGCGGCCAACGGCGCCGACGCGCCGAAGGTGTGCATGCCCACCACCTCGCCGGCGTCGCCAACGTAGCGGTCCCAGCCCAGGGTCGACGCCTGCTCGACGCCGACGCGCGCGATGACGCGCGCGGGCAGCACCGCCTCGCGGTACTCGGGGCTCTGGCGCTCGAAGACCTCCCAGCAGGGCATGGACACGACGCGCGCGACGACGCCGTCCGCGCCCAGCTCCTCGCGCGCGGCCAGCGCCAGGTGGACCTCGGACCCGGTGGCGAGCAGGAGGACGTCGGGGTCGCCGTCGTCGAGCGTGAGCGCGTAGGCGCCGCGGTGCAGCCCCGCGGCGCTGGCCAGCGTCGTGCGGTCGAGGGTCGGCAGCGCCTGGCGCGACAGCACCACGACCGCCGGCTCGCGCGTGAGTTGGGCCACCGCGCGCCACGTCTCGACCACCTCGTTGGCGTCGGCCGGTCGAAAGACGAGGATCCCGGGCATCGCGCGCAGCGACGCGAGCTGCTCGACCGGCTGGTGGGTGGGGCCGTCCTGGCCCACGCCGATCGAGTCGTGGGTGAACACGTGCACGACCGGGATCTCCATCAGCGACGACAGGCGCATCGCCCCGCGCGTAGTCCGAGAAGATGAGAAAGCCCGACCAGAACGAGCGCAGCTTGGTGAGCGCGAGGCCGTTGGCGACCGCCGCCGCGGCGTGCTCGCGCACGCCGAAGTGCACGTTGCGGCCCCCCGGCGTCTCAACCTGGAGGTCGCCCGCGCCCTCGACGAGGAGTTTGGTCAGCGTGGAGGGGTTGAGGTCGGCCGCGCCGCCGACGATCCAGGGCACGACCCCGGCCAGGGCGTTGAGCACCTCACCCGACGACGTGCGCGTCGCGAGCCCCGTGGGGTCGGGCTCGAAGGTGGGCAGCGCCGCCTCCCAGGCGTCGGGCAGGTCGCGGCGCTCGATGCGCTCGACCTCGTCGGCGAGGTCGGGGTAGCGCTCGCGGTAGGCCGCGAAGGTGGCGTCCCAGGCGCTGCGCGCGGCGAGCCCGCGTTCGCCCACCCCGCGTGCGAACGCGTCGTAGACGTCGTCGGGGGCGTAGAACTGAACGTCCTCGGGCAGCCCGAAGAAGCGCTTGGTCGCGGCCACCCCCGCCACCCCCAGGGGGGTGCCGTGGGCCTGGGGGGTGTCCTCGACCGGCGCGCCGTAGCCGATGTGGCTGTGCACGACGATGAGCGTGGGGCGCTCGTGCTCGGCGCGGAAGGACTCCAAGGCCCGGGCGATGAGCTCGACGCCGTTGGCGTCGGCGACGGTCACGACGTTCCAGCCGTAGGCGAGGAACCGCGCGGCGACGTCCTCGGTGAACGTGATGTCGATGTGGCCCTCGATGGTCACGCGGTTGCAGTCGTAGACCCAGCAGAGGTTGGAGAGCCCCTGGTGGCCGGCGAGCGACGCGGCCTCGGACGCGACGCCCTCCATCATGCAGCCGTCGCCGGCCAGCGCGTAGACGTCGAAGTCGAAGATCGTCAGGTCGTCGCGGTTGTAGCGAGCGCCGAGCCAGCGCCCGGCCATCGCCATCCCCACCGACATCGCCGCGCCCTGGCCCAGGGGACCGGTGGTCGCCTCGACCCCGCTCGTCCAGCGGTACTCGGGGTGGCCCGGGCAGTGCGAGCCCAGCTCGCGAAAGCTCATCAGGTCGCTCATCTCGACCGCGAGGCCTCCGAGGACCTCGTAGTGGGGGTCGACCGCGCGCACCCCCGACAGGTGCAGCAGCGACCACAGCAGCGTCGACGCGTGGCCCTCGGAGAGCACGAAGCGGTCGCGGTTGGGCCAGATGGGGTCGCTCGGGTCGAAGCGCAGCGCGCGCTGCCACAGCGTGTAGGCGAAGGGCGCGATGTCGAGCGGCGTGCCGGGGTGGCCCGAGTCGGCGCGCTGGACCATGTCGATGCACAGCCCGCGGATCACGTTGATCGCGCGCTGGTCGAGGTCGCGGGTGAGCCGTTCCGCGGCGTCCGCCGCGACGCCGTCGGCGCTTTCGCGCTGGCTTCGCCCCGCCTCTGATCCCTGGCGCGCGATGCTCACGGCGTCGCTCCGGGCTCGGCGTGGTCCGACGCGGGCAGTGT
>JBOGFU010000086.1:0-2478 GCA_050743545.1 Acidimicrobiales bacterium
CGCTCGTCGCGATCGACCGTGGGCGGACGGCCGCGCGGGCCCGGTCGAGACGGCGCCGCCGAGCCGCGCGCGGCGGGTCTCCCACCACGAGTTGAGGGGACGCCGCGGCTCGGCGAGGGCGATGCGGAACGCGTTCGACCGGCTCTCGCCGGCGCCCCCGCCCGCTTGGCGGGCCCGCGACCCGCGGGCGTGGCCCGTCGAGGGTCAGGAGGGCGTGGCGTCACTAGGTGAGCCTACCCGTCGACCGCGCGACCCTCACTCGTCGACTAGCGCGTGCGTTTGTAGAGACCGACGCCGTTGAGCGAGCGCACGAGGGTGAAGTACGGAGCGATCCGCGCGAACACGTCGGTGTGGTCGGCCGACGTCAGCGGCACGGGCAACAGCAGGTACTGGACCTGGCTCGCGACGGCCAGGCGCGCGCCGTTGTTGTGGCCCTCGCCCCAGTCCTGGGCGCTGAAGGGCGTGGGCCAGACGTAGACCTGCACGCGATGGTCGAGGTGCGAGACCCAGGGGAAGTACGAGGCGACCGACGCGGTGGCCGGGAGCGCGGCTTGGTCGTAGGCGAGGCCGACGTAGGTCGGCGAGCCCGGGGGGTACGGGGCCACCGGGCCGAGGTCGGAGAAGGGTGCGTAGCCCCACACGATGCAGGTCCACAGCGCCGCGACGAGGGCCAGCCCCGTCGCCACGTTGCGCCGCCGCGCGCTGCGCTGGCGCGACACGGCGTAGAGGGTTCCCATCACGAGCACCGGCGCCAGGGGCAGCGAGTACTGGTAGATGATCTGCTGCATGTAGACGTCGTTGCTCACGAGGATCTCGAGGACCACGAGGGCCCCGATCGCCGCCACCTCGGGGGCGAGCACAAAGACGAACCCCACCGTCGCGCCGACCTGCCACAGGTAGAACGGACGATTGTCCGAACGTAGGTAGGCGAAGAGCTCACCGGGCCGTCGCACCAAGGTGCCGATGAGCCCCGAGACCCCGCCGAAGGGAATCCGCCCCCCGTAGATCGACGGCGCGCCGAGTATCGACGGGATGATGACCTTGATCGCGACGACCGTCCACGCGAGCGCCGACCCGATGATCCACGCGCCCCACTTGCGGTTGCGGTAGACCGCGACCCACACGCCGAGCGCGACAACGAGCAGCGCCGCGTCCTCCTTGACCATGAGCGCGAGCGCCACCGACACCCCGAGCAGCACCGGCTTGGACTCGAGGGCGGCGTAGATGGCCAGGGAGATGAGCAGGACCTGAAAGGCCTCCGGATGGAACTGGTCCAGGTTGCCGCGTTCGAGGATGGGGTTGAGCAGGTAGATCGCGACCATGGCCGTCGCGAGGGACGTGCTCTTGAGGTACTTGCGGGCGAGGACGTAGATCGGCACCGACCCAGCCGCGAGCACGAGGGTCTGGAGCAACACGAGGCCCTCGGGCTCGGGAAAGAGGCGGTAGAAGGGAGCGACGAGCAACAGGATGAACGACGTGTGGTCACCGAAGAGGTTGCGACCCATCACGGTGACGAACGGAACGTGAAAGTGCGTGAGCAGCCACATTCCCTGGTCGAAGACGCCCATGTCGAAGGGCGGGTAGCCGTAGCCAAAGGTCAGTCGAAAGCACTGGTAGCTAAACCAGGCGACGTAGGCGCCGATGAGCACGATGACCGGGAGGTGCTCGACGCGCGCGACGCGACCCCAGAGTTGGCGACACCACTGCCCGACGCGCCGCGCACTGCTCACCGCCACCGAGTAGGCGTCGTGGGCGCCGCGCGACCCCGGTGGAATCTCAGCGTGCGCGTACGGGCGCCGCTGCGGACCGGCGGACGTAATCCCCGCCGCGCCGACTCCGTCGGGCTCTCGGTCTTGGGTCCTAGACCCCATGGGAGTTCCTAACGTCGGCGGCGGTCGACCACTCGAATGTACCTGAGGACCCTCCCCCACCAGGTGATAGAGCGATTCGGGCCGACCGCGCCTCGTCACGGGTCGCGCAACTCGCCGAGGTCCCCGGAACAGCGAAGGGCCCCCACCGCAGTGGGGGCCCTTCAAGAAATACGGCGGCGTCCTACTCTCCCAGGGGGGGACCCCCAAGTACCATCGGCGCGGGTGGGCTTGACTGCTGTGTTCGGAATGGTAACAGGTATATCTCCACCGCCATAACCACCGGAAACCATGCGCTCGGCCTCGCGGCCTGGATCGGGTGACCCGATCGTTGAGCGTCCTAGAACGAGCACGAACATCAATCTCCAAGCCCTCGGCCGATTAGTACCGGTCAGCTGAATGCGTTGCCGCACTTACACTTCCGGCCTATCAACGTGGTCGTCTGGCCACGGGCCTTACCTGGTTAACCCAGTGAGTGAACTCATCTTGAAACGGGCTTCGCACTTAGATGCTTTCAGCGCTTATCCCACCCGCAGGTCGCAAAACAGCCATGCCCTTGGCAGGACAACTGTCACACGAGAGCTGCGTTCGTCCCGGTCCTCTCGTACTA